>CAMLNJ010000137.1 GCA_946481225.1 uncultured Verrucomicrobiota bacterium
GGAGGGCGGACCGCGCGGCGGTTGACACCGGAAACGGGCGCGGGCGGTGTCGGACCATGCGACTGCTGGATGCGCTTTATTCCGTCGGGCCGATCCGCAAGGCGTTGTGGCGCGCGTGGTATGCGTTCCTCACCCGCAAGCTGCGCGACGAGGATGTATTGTTTTTAAACTACGCCTTTGAGACGGAGCCCCCGCTGGGGGTGCCGCTGGCGAAGTCGGAGGAGCGGGATCGGGCCTGCATTCAGCTCTACCACCATGTGGCGACGCAGACGGCGGTGGAGTGGGCCGGGCGGGAGGTGCTGGAGGTGAGCTGCGGGCACGGGGGCGGGGCGTCGTATCTGACGCGGACCTTTCGGCCGGCGCGGTATGTGGGATTGGACCTGAACGCCGCCGGGGTGCGCTTTTGTCGGCGGCGGCACGCGGGGGTGGCCGGGCTGGAGTTTGTGCGGGGGGACGCGGGTGCGCTGCCCTTTGCGGACGGGAGCTTCGACGTGGTGGTGAACGTGGAGGCGTCGCACTGTTATCCGGATTTCGCCCGCTTTCTGGCGGAGGTGGCGCGGGTGTTGCGACCGGGCGGGCGTTTCCTTTACGCGGACTTCCGTTTCGCCGACGGCGGGGCGATCGAGGCGTGGGAGCGGGACTTGGCGGCGGCGCCTTTGCGGTGCGTGGAGCGGCGGGTGATCAACGCGGAGGTGAAGCGCGGAATGGACCTGAACACGGCGCGTTCGCTGGCGTTGATCGATCGGCACCTGCCGCGGTTTATGCGCGGGGCGGGGCGGGATTTCGCGGGCGTGAAAGGCTCGCGGGTTTACGAGGCGCTGGCGGGCGGGACGCTCTCGTATCGATCGTATGCTTTTGTGAAGGAGTGAGCCTCACCAAGCCGCGACTTCGCGCGCGAAGGCGGCGCGGTCGGGGGCCTTGAAGAAGGCGGTGCCGGCCACGAAGGTGTCGGCGCCGGCGGCGCGGCACTCGGGGCCGGTCTTGGCGTCGACGCCGCCATCGACTTCGAGGCGGAATTTGAGGCCGGCCTCGCGGCGCCAAGCGTCGAGCTGGGCGATCTTGGGCAGCATGTCGCGGCGGAAGGACTGCCCGCCGAAGCCGGGCTGCACGGTCATCACGAGGAGCAAATCGATTTCGGCGAGGAAGGGCTTGGCGAGCTTGGCGGGGGAGCCGGGGTTGAGCACGAGGCCGGTTTGGCAGCCGAGTTCGCGGATGCGGGCGAGCAGGGCGCGGTGATCGATGGCAGGCTCGAGGTGGAAGCTGATGAGGTTGGCGCCGGCTTTGGCGAAGGGTTCCACGAAGACGTGCGGGTTGTCCAACATCAGGTGGACGTCAAAAAAGAGGCCGGGCACCTCGCGGCGGAGTTCGGCGACCATCTGGGGGCCGAAGGTGAGGTTGGGCACGAAATGGCCGTCCATGATGTCGAGGTGCAGCCAAGGCGCCCCGGCGGCGGCGACTTGGGCGGCGCTGTCGGCCAGTCGGATGTGCTGGCCGGCGAGGATGGAGGGAGCGATGAGGGCGGAGTGGACGGGGGCGGACACGGCTGAAGACCGTGGAGAAAGGGAGCGGGCGAGGGCAAGGGCGCGAATGGGGTTGGTGTGGTAGAAAAACGATCATGGCGGACCGGGGTGGCATGCCCTCATCCCTGCCAGTCTGAAGTGTGGCATGGGCGTCCCGTTCAAGATCCGGGAGCGGACGGGCGGGACGCCTGTCCGCCACGGGCAAGATCCCCGTGCCACGTCGAAGATGGAATGCGGACTGGCGGCGGCGGGTGGGATGGGTTTGGGTGTCTGTTTTACGACCTTTCGATGAGCCTGCCCGAGAAACGCCAAGCCCTGATCGACGACCTGACCACGCTGCCCGACGCGGAGGAGCGGTTCATGTATCTGATCGACAAGGCGAAGAAGTGGAAACCGCTCGACCCGGCGCTGAAAACCGACGCCCGGCTGCTGCCCGGCTGCGTGTCGCGGCTTTGGCTGTATTCGGAGTTTCGCGACGGGCGCTGCCGGTTCCAGATGGACGCCGACGCGATGATCTCGAAGGGGATAGCGGCGGTGCTTTGCGGTTTTTATTCGGACGAGACGCCGGCGGACATCGTCGCGACGGAGCCGGATTTCCTCGCCGAGGCGGGGCTCACGCAGGTGCTTTCCGCGAACCGGAGCAACGCGCTCGCCAACCTGCGCCGCCGCATCAAGGCCTACGCCGAGGCGTGCCTCGCGGGCGAGGTGACGGCGGCGGGCTGAGGCAAAACCGAGGAGCGGGCCTCGATGCGGCGAGGCGCGGGAAAGCCTTCTTGGCGGAGCTTGTTCGTCCGCCTAGGACTCAACCCATGCCCTTTTTCATGCGAGTTCCGGTGCTTTGCGCGGTTACGTTCCTGTCCGCAGGTTTCGCCGTGCGGGCGGCCGAGGTGGAGAAAGGCGCCCCGCCGGCGGTGGTGTGCTTTGCCGGAGGCGACAACGTGGCCTCGGCGGTGAGCGTGCGGGTGCCGGCGGAGCTTCTGGCGCTCGAGCTTTCGTTTTCGAGCGACAAGGAGAAGATGGTGGATCGCTTGCAGTCGTTGGAGGACGCCGAGGCCGCCTTGCGGACCGCGGCCAGGAAGGCGGGGTTGGAACTGCGGGCGGCGGCCGCCCCCCAAGTCGGCGCGGGATATGGCAAGGTGGGGTCGTCGATCAGCTATATTTTGGGCGAGGGAGGGGCGGTCAGCGGAAATTATATTCTGCTGGCGCGCCTGGATGCGTCGACGGAGAGCTTGTTTCCGGTGGCGGCGCGACTGCACGCCGCGGCCACCTCGCTGAAGTTGCCCAAGGACATCTCGCTGAAACTCGGGACGCAGCGTTTGGCGCTGTTTGATGCGGAAACGCGACGGGATGCGCTTCGAGTGCGCATCGCCGAGCACTTGAAGCGGGATCGCACGATCGTGCTGGCGGGGGCGGCCGCGCCTGAATTGCGGTTGAGCGGGCTCGACGGCCCTTTGCAACTCACGCAGGTCGGCGAACGCGAACTGGCCGTGTGGCTGCCGTTCAAGGCGAACTACAGCGGCGATTGAGGCGTGGTAGCCGGCAGGCCCGGCCTGCCGGGTGCCGTGATTTTCCACCAGCCGAAACCCGCGATAATCGCGGGTTCCGGGTTCAAAGGGAGCGTTTGCTTCAGGGCGCGGCGGGAGTCGGCGCAGGGGCCGTCTTCGCGGCTTTGGCGGCGGCGTCGGCCTTCATCCGCTCCTGGGTCATGGCCTGGATCTTGGGCATGGCCTTCATCATGCGCGGCATCATGAGCTCGGTGATCCGGCTCTGGAGCTGGGGCTGTTTGTCCAAGGTGGCTTGGCCGACGGGCGTGGAGTAGAAAGCGGTCTGGGCGCGGAGCTCGTCGACGGTGTAGATCTCGGCCATCGCCTTCGCCATGTCCTGGCGCATGCCGGGGAGGTCCATCTCGTCGAGCATGACCTTCATCATCTTCGCCTGAAACTCGGCCATGCGGGTCTTGTCGGCGTCCGACATGTCGCGACCGCCCATCTGGCTCATGGCCTTGGCCATGGCCTTTTGCTGCGCCTCGATCGTCTTCGCGATCATGTCCTCGAAGTGCATCTTTTCGAGCAACGCGTTCGCTTCATCGGCGGTGGCTCGGCTTTCGCCGGCTTTGATGCGCGCGGTCTCGAGACCGATCTCGCGGGTGCCTCCGTCGCGGCTGACGACGAGAACCTGGCGGTCGGCGTCGAAGGACTCGAGTTTCCAGCCATCGTAGCTCTGGCCGAGTTTCGCCCAGGTGGCGGTGCCGGTGACATCGGCGAGGCAGAAGAGGTTGCCGGAGCCGTCCAAAAGCACGCCGCGGAGAAGCGGGAGCTCTTTCTCGGCGGCGTGGAGCGAGCCGAGACAAAGCGTCAGTGCGAGGGCGGCGAGGGCAAGGGGGCGGCGAGGGAGCGACATGGCGATCGGGGTTGGAATAAAAGGGGGGGGGCGACGGGCGGCGCGCTATTCGGAGGCGGGCGCGGGCTGGAGGTCGAGCAACCACCAGCCGTCCGGCTTTTGGACCAAGGTGCCGGTGATGGCTTGGTCTTTTTTCGCGGCGGCGAGCGTGGCGGCGTCGACCTTGAGTAGCATGGTCATCGCTTTCATCACGCCGGGGATCTCTTCGTGCTTCACCAGCAGGGCGGATTTTTCGGTGAGCACGGCTATGACGACGCCTTTGAGCGGATGACCGCGAGTCGCCTCGGGGCTCGCGGCGGAGCTCGTGTCGCCGGAAACGGCGGGAGCGGCCGGAGTCTTTTCGTCGTGTCCGGAGCAGCAGGCGGCTTCGCCGCGCGAGACCAAGGGGGCGGCTAGAGACAGGAGGACGAGCAAGAGAGCAAATTTCATGGCCGATGTATCCACTTGAGCGGGAACCGGGAGCGAGGTCGAGCCGCGCCTGAGGGCGCCGGACTATTATCACGGAAACGATTTCCCCTAAGAAGAGGCACCTGCGCAGCGTGACTAGGTATCGTTTTCCAGGGGCGTTTTCCGCATGGCCAGGCCCCGGAGTTTTACGGATGCACACCTCATGCCCGATACCGTCTCTAAGCGCGGTGAAAAGCGCAGGCGACCGATTCGAGGCCTCTTCCTTCTCCTCATGATCTCCCTTGGCCTGGGCGGCGCGGCGTCGACCGCGTTTGCCGAATCTCCCGCCGTGACCGGGGCTCGCCCCGCCGGCTTTGGTCTGTTTCAGAACCCGCTGCTCCGGCCGCCGGCGCAGGACCCCCAGGTGACGTATCATCGCGACCACTACTATTACTGCGAGTCCTCGCCGCAGGGGGTGTTTCTTCGCGTGGCGACCGACTTGGCGGGCCTCGCCCGGGCGCCGGCGCGGCGGGTGTGGACGCCGGAGGCGCGCGGGCCGGTGTCGAAAAACATCTGGGCGCCGGAGCTGCACATCCTCGAAGGTCGGGCCTACATCTATGTGGCGGCCGACGACGGGGACAACGCGAAGCACCGGATGGGCGTGCTGGCGGCCGAAACGGACGACGTCGCGGGACCCTACCGGCTGGTCTCGGTGCTCGACACGGGCGGCTGGGCGATCGACGGGACGGTGCTGACGCTCGACGGTGGGCGGCGTTATTTCATCTGGTCGGGCTGGCCGGGAAAAAAGGACGGGCGGCAGAATCTCTACGTCGCCACGATGAAGAGCCCGACGGAGCTCGCCGGCTCGCGTGTGCTGATCAAGCAGCCGGACCGGCCCTGGGAGCGGCGGGCGATGCCGATTTGCGAAGGGCCGCAGATTTTGCGGCGTGGCGGGAAAACATTCCTGATCTATTCGGCGAGCGGGTCGTGGACCGCGGATTACTGTCTTGGCATGCTCGTGCTCGAGGGTGGCGATCCGATGCAGGCGGCCCACTGGCGGCCGGCGGGGCAGGTGTTTGCGCGCAACGCTTTCGCCTGCGGCGTGGGGCATTGCGGCTTCGTGAGTTCGCCGGACGGGCGCGAGGACTGGCTGGTGTATCACGCCAAAACGGTGTCGCGCGATGGATGGGGCGACCGCGAGGTGCGGGCGCAGCCGTTTACCTGGGACGCGCGCGGCTGGCCGGTGTTCGGAGAGCCGGTGGATCCGCGGTCGCCGGTGACGCATCCGGCGTCGGCGCAGGTGGAGGTGCCGGCGGTTGAGCGGACCGGAGAGGCGTCGAGCACGATGGCGGGCGCGACTGTGTCCGATGCGGTTGCGCAGATGGCTGATTGAGCTCGCGGGGCGGCGTTTCGCCGAAGGCTGTTTGGATCGGCTCGACTCGTGTTGTGGCCGGGCCCGTCCTTGGGCGCGGACGGACACGGCCGGGGACGGCCGTGGCTACAATTCTGCGGAAACGCTCGGATGTCGCGCGGCGGCGCGGGCGCGTTCGAGGAGGGACTCGACGGCGGGCCAAGTGACCTCGCGGCTGGCGGTGCCGCTCGGGTGGATGCCGTCGGGGACCATCTCCTCGAAGCGCTTGGGCTCGTCGCGCAGGAGCCGGGCCCAGACCGGGTAGTGGTCGACGAGGGGCAGTCCGTGTTTCCGCGCGTAGTCGCGGTAGCCGCCGTAGTAGGCCTCTAGCCGCGGGCGGTCGCCGCCGTATTTCTTCTCCGGCACGCGCGGCGAGTCGTAGGCGGGGTTCATGGTCTGGAGGACGATCTCGACCTTCGGATTTTGTTTTCGCAGGGCCCGCACCATCGCGTCGAGGTTGGCGACGGACTGTTCGAGGGAGACCTGGTTCTTGGTGCTGGCGTCGTTGATCGCGAACTCGAGGAACACGAGGTCCGGTTCGTGGGCGAGGACGCGTTCGGCGAGGTTTTCGACGCCCCAGCGCGAGTGCATGCCTGCCTTGGCGGCGTTCGCGAAGACGACCTGTCCTGGGTAGTGCTTTTCCCAATACTCCGCAAGGGCCTTGGTCCAGGCGCCGTTGATGGTGAGGCTGGTGCCGTAGGCGACGACGGTCTGTTTCCGGCCCGCGGCGAGGTTTTGGAAGATGGCGGCGGGGAGCGGGGCTTGCAGCGCCTGCATGGCGGCGGCGTAGCGCTTGCCGAGTTCGCGCGAGGCGGCGGCGTCGAAGTGGAGCGCGTCGCCCTGGTGGCCGAGGCCGGCCGAGTCGGCGAGACCGACATGGGGGACGGATGCGGAAACCTGTTTCAGCGCCGCGCGGACGGTGTCGACGTGCGGGTGTTTTTCTTTGGCGAGAAATTCGCCGAGCTGACCGATGACGACGGGCAGTTCGGGGCGGCCGAGGTCCTGGCGGAGGTCGGCGAGCATCCGCGCGAGACGGGCCCCGTAGGTCTCGGCGGTGTCTTGCTTGTCCGAGTCGGTCTCTCCTTGGTGCCAGAGGACGCCTTGGAGCGTGCCGGTCGCCGCGGCGAGGCGGGCGCGGGCGAGCGTCTGCTCGTAGAGATCGCCGCCTTTCGCCCAGCGGTGGAGCGGGCTGCCGCCGACGGCGCAGGGGACGAGGCCGATCACGGTGTCGGGATCGGCTTCGAGCATCGCGAGGGCGAAGGGAATGCCGGGGCCGGCGCCGGGCTCGACGCGGCCGATTTTTACGTGGATGGGGTCGCGTGCGACGACCCAATGGCCCTCGGGGTCGAGGGAGAGGACGCGCGGGTTGTCGACTTGCTTGGCGAGTTCGCGGGTGTCGCGGCCGGCCATGTTGGACTGGCCCATGAGGAGGTAGACGTGGAGGTTCTCCTTGGCTGGCGGCGTGGCGGCGGCGGATGATTGGGCGCGGGCCCAGGGGACGATGAGGAAGGCGAGGAATACGAAGAAGAGGCGCGGGGCGGTCATGGGGCAGCGGAGAGTCCGGATGGTTAGGGTGTGTCTGGTGAATAAACCAGCCCACCGCTGGCGCTCTACGAGTGAAGCGAGAAAAGGCGCTGGGCCGGCGTTGCCCTCGGCGGCACGGGCCGCTGGCCCGCCTCCGCCT
>CAMLNJ010000138.1 GCA_946481225.1 uncultured Verrucomicrobiota bacterium
GCGGCGGGCGGCGTGGCCACGGCCACCGGGGGAGTCGGAACCGGAGTGACGACGGGAGCCGGCGGAGGAGTGACGGGCGCGACGGGCTTGGCCGGCGCGGTTTGCACCGGGGCGGACTTCTCCGTCGCCTCGATCGTGCGGGTCTTCTGACCGCGCATCATTGCGATGCCGACCACGGTGGCGACCACGGCCAGACCCGCGCCGATGAAGATCGGGCCCTTGTTGCTCTTGCTCGGGGCGGCCTCGACCGCGGCGGCCGGTTTGGACGCGGCGTTGCCGACATTGACCGATTCGACGGCCTTCGTCGCCTGGGCGGCGGGCCTAGCGGAAGCGGGCTTGGCCTCGGTCCCGGCGGGGGACTTCGCTTGGGCGGACATGGCGGCGGGCTTGCCCGGGCCGGCGGGAGCGCCGGCCTTGGCGAAGGGGGCGCCCGTTTTCGAGCGGGCCCCAGGGCGGGTCGCGAGGATATCCAAGGGAGGTTGCACCCACGCGGCGTCGGCCGAACCGGCGGCGGCGACCGCTAGCAGACCGAGCGAGCAAACAGGCTGCGGGCCTGAGCCGGTTTCGAGGCCGAGGCGGGTCGTCACGGCGGCGACGGCAGGCGCCCAAGGCTTGAGGCCGAGCGCGGCGGAGAGCTGGTTGACCAGCCAATTTTGTCCGGGGGTAAGGCCGGCGACATGAAGAATGGTGGCGGGGGATTTCGCGAGGGCAGGCTTGATCGCGTCGGCGAGCGAGGCGGCGATCTTCGGCGCGACGTCGGAGAAATCGTAGCTGTCGTTGTAGAAGAGCTTACCCGCCGCGGCCTTGAACTTCAGGCCAAGACCTTGCTGCACGGCCTCGAAAATCTTGGCATAACCAGCGGGGGCGGACGCGATGGCCTTCACGCCTTGGGACGAGACCCAAACAAGAGACCCGTCGTCCTCGCCCGGCACGAGCACCAGCGCGGTCTCGCCGTCGGAAAGCGAGGAGGCGACCACGCCCAGATGCGCGGGAGCGGCCAAGGTGAGCTCGGCGGGCGCGAGACCCAAGTTGCCCAAGGTGTCCTTGGCGGAGGCATAGCCGGCGGCGTCGACCGCGGCCAAGAGCCAAGGCGTCGCGCGCGCGGGATCGAGTCCGGCGCCATTGGCGGAGTCGCACACGACGGCGACCGGGGCGCCCTCGAAACCGTGGGGCAGCTTTGCGAGATGGCCCTGAAGCGCGGCCGGCTGACGAACGGAGCCCGATTCGGCCTCGGCTGAAAGATGGAGAAAATTCCGCCCCCCCAGAAGCGAGGCCCGCACCACGCCCGAAAGGCCGTGTTCGGCGACAAAGGCGGCAAGGTCGGTTTTCGCGTCGATGGAGAAGGCGCGAGACGCCAGAACCTTACGGCCGGCCAGAACGGCGATGTGCAGCGAATGCGGAGCGATTTCGACGTAGGCGAGCGAGGCGGACGGGGTGGCCATAGGAAAAAAGTATCGGTTAGTGAAGGTCTCGTCACGTTTGCGCAACGCTTTAGGAAGCGCCCGGTGAAGAAACCGGTGACGATAAAAGGAAAAGACGGAATCAGAGTTCGAGCAGCTTCTTGCGGCGATCCTCGAAAGCTTTTTCTTTTGCGGCGAGTTTGGTCATCTCGGATTCAAGAACCTCGCGCTCGGTTTCCAGTTCAACGCGGGTCTTTTCGCACGCGGCGCGTTCCTTGGCGAGTTGGGCGCGAGTGGTCTCGATTTCGGCGAGACCGGCTTCGACCTCGGCCTGTTGGACGGAGAACCTGTCGGTGGCGGCCTTGAGTTTCTTCTCGCGGGCAAGGATATCTTGGCTGGCTTCCTCGACCCCGGAAGCGTCGGCCTCGATCCGGGCGCGTTCGGCCGCCAGGGTTTTGCGTTCGGCGGCGAGCTGCTTTTCGGTCTCGCCGACCGAGGCGACGCGAGCGTCGAGTCGTTGGTCGCGCTCGTCGAGCGCCTTGGCACGAGCGTCAAGCTGGGCGAGGAGGGCGGTGTTCTTCTGCTCCGCCTGGGCCAAGGCGGAGGCGCGGGCGGCCAACTCGGCGTCGCGAGTGGCCAATGCTTTTTCGCGGGCGGCGAGATCCTTGGTGGCGGCGGCGTGCTGGCCGCGCGCGGCCTCGAGCCCGGCGGTCTGGGCGGCGAGGGCGTCCTGGCTTTGCTTAAGCGCCTTGCGCTCCGTCTCGATCTTGGCGCGGTCGGCGGCGAGCGCGGCCTCGGTCTTCGCGACGGCGGCCTCGCGCTGACCGGCCTTGTTGTCGCGGATGCCGATCTCGGCGTCTCGCTCGGCGAGCTTTTTCTCACGCTCGGCAAGCACCTTCTCGGAGTCGGACAGCTTCTTGCGCGCGGCGTCGAGCTCGGCCTGGGCGGCGGCGATCTTCTTCTCGCGGTCGGCGATCCCGGAGGCGGTTTTCGCGAGGGCGGACTGCTCGTCGGAGAGTTTTTTGCGGTCGGCGGCGAGCGTGGCGCGCGAGGTCTCGAGGGCGGCCTTGTCCTGCTTGAGCTGCTTCTCCTGCTCCGTCAGCGCGGACTGGCGGGTCGAGAGAGCCTTCTCGGAGGCGGCGACGGAATCGGCCTGGGTCGAGAGCCTCTTGTCGGTCTCGGCGAGCTTCTTCTCGCGCTGCGCCAGGTCGCCTTCCTTCGCCTTCATCTGGGCGGTTTCGGCGTCGAGCCGCTTGCGTGAATCGGTGAGCGCGGTCTCGCGGCCGGCAAGCGCGAGCTCGGCCTTGGAGAGTTCCGCGGCGCGTTTTTTCTGAGCCTCGAGTTCGGCGGCGGCCTCGGCCTTGGCCTTCTGGAGCGCCGCGGAATCGGCGGCGATACGATTGGTCTCCACGCGGACGCGAGCCTCCTCCTTTTCCAGTTCGGCGGAGCGCTCGGCCGCGGAGGCCTGCTCCGCCGCGAGGGCGGCCTGGGCGGTGGCGAGCTGTTTCTCGCGGGCGCTCACGGCCTGGTCGCGGGCGATCGACTCGGCTTCGGCCTGGGCGGCTTTCTTCTTCTGCTGTTCGAGCGATTTTTGCGCGGAGGCAAGGGCGGCCTCGCGATCCTCGAGCGACCTTTCCACGGCGGCGAGCTCCTTGGTCTTGGCGGCGGCCGCGGCGGTCGCGGCGGCCGCGGCGGCGCGCTCGCCCTCCAGGCTGGCGCGCTCGGCGGAGATGCGGCGGGCGTCTTGCTGGAGGCGGGCCTCCTCGGCCTCGAGCTCCGACTGACGGGCGGCGAAAGCCTCCTCGTCGGCGCGCACGCGGGAGAGCTGCGCGGCGACCTTCTTTTCCTGGGCGACGACGGACTTTTCGCGGACCGAAAAATTATCCTCGCGCTCGGCGACCAATCTTTCCTGGGCGGAAAGCTTGGACTGGGCCGCGGTCAGCGCGGCCTCGCGCTCGGCGAGCGCGACTTCAGCGCGCGTGAGCTCGGCCATCCGCTTTTGGTGAATCTTAACGGAATCGCCGGCCTCGGCCTTTGCCTCCTCGAGCTCCGCCGCGTCATCGGCGAGGCGCTTCTGCTCGGCAGCCAGCTGGGCGCGGGCGAGGTCGAGCTCGGCCTGACGCGCGGCCAAGGCGGACTCGCCTTCGGCGCGGGCTTTTTTGGCGCGCTCGACCTCGGCCTTGGCCTGGGCGGCGGCGGCGCGGGCGGCCTCGAGTTCGGAGCGTTGCGCGGCGAGCACCTCCCGGTCGGCGGCGAGCGCGGCTTCCCGCTCGGCGAGCGCGGCCTGCGCCGCCGCGAGCTCGGCGCGAAGGGGGGCAAGCGACTGGTCGGCCTTGGAAAGCTCGGACGCGCGTTTCTCGTTCTGCTTTTTCTGCTTCTCGATGTCGGCGACGTTGTCGGAGACGGAGGTGCGCTCGCCTTGAACCCGTTTACGCTCGTTCGCAAGGTCGGCCTCGGTCGCGGCGAGGGCGCGCTCCCGTTCGGCGATCCGGCTCGCCTGCGTCTTTACCTCGCGCTCGGCCGCATCCCGGCGGCCTATCTCCTCCTGAAGCTGTTTCTGCAAGCGCTCGCACTCCGCGCGGAGCGATCCGAGCTCGGGCGCGGCGGCCACGGGGGAGGCGGAGCCGATCGAAAAGGGCTGGGTGGAAGCGGGACGAGCTTCTCCGGCGAGAAAAAGCGTCATCTCATGCCGGCAATGCTGCGCGATCGCGGATGTGTGTCCGTTGAGCCGCGGCTGGAGCAGCTCCGTGGCGCGGGCGAAGAAGGCGCTGAGATTGAGCGGCGGGTGAAACAGATCGCGCACGCCGAGGCGGATCGCCCGCACGATGACATCCATCTCGGGCTTCGCGCAGAGGAGGAGTATAGGCGCGGTGCGCTGATGGCTGCGGATGTTTTCCGCCAAGGTGAGCGGGTCTTTGCCGAGCTTGGAGCCGTCGTGAATAACCAAGTCGAATTGCTCCGACTTCAGGGATATCTCCAAGTCCGAATTGGACGGGATCTCGCGTGCGTAAAGCCCTGACTCTACGGCAACATAAGCTTTGGCATAAAAAACTTCGGGGCCGGTGCGAATGAGCAGGATTTTCGCGGACACAACTGGTGGGGGTTAAAGGATTGTCGCCGAGGCAACGGCGGGTCGCTGAGCCAAGAAAAAGGGGGTGGGGCCAGCAACGGTAATTCTGGTAGTAAAGTGTTCTTAAATTGTCAAAAAGAAGTCAGGCAGGAACAAAAATCGCCGCCATGCATGAGCATGCTTAGGCGGAACTACCACCCCTGAAGCGAGTTGATACAACGGGGCAAAGCCCGCGCGCGGGACCCGACCCCCGTTCGTCGGTGCTCAGCGATATAAGGCCGTCTGAGGAGCCGGAGCGAGCACGTTGTAGGCGCGGATGGCCGTGCGCCACCAGGCCGAAAGCCGCTCCGCGGGCAGCGACCAAAGATCGCGGTGCAGCTCCGCCATCGAGTCGGCATCGAGGAGAAGGGCGAGCTTGTCTCTCGCACCCAAGGCGGCGGGGCCTTCGCGCAAGAGACGATCACGCAGGGGCGCGAAACGATCTTCGCCGGCGGGAACGGGATTGTGGTCGCGCTCTCTCAGCAACGCCAGATGAACGGCGTTCACATAAGGATCGAGAACCGCCTGCATGAGTCCGTAGTCGGCGGCCAATTCAGGCAACGGCGGGGCGTGGCGCCGGCAGGCTTCCAGATTGCGGGCGAGGCGCGTCAGCTCGGGCGGCGGCGAGGTCTCCTCGGGCGTGAGGAAGAACTTGAGTCGGCGCACGAAATTGCCGGTTCCGATTTGCCCGGTCATGAGGGAAACGGGAATCGAGGAGATCAGGCCGAGCAAAATGGGCGCAAGCCAGGCGGCGAAGGCGGGGTCCACCCACAGGGCAAGCGCTCCCCACCCCAGCCCGGTGATCGTATGCCCGGCGTGAGTGAGGATGGCCTCGCGCCATTCCGGATCGCCGTCGGTGCCGCGACGCTGCGCGACCCAGGCCACGCCCCGGCCCGCGAGGGTGAGCGCGATGAACTTCGAGTGAAAAAGCATCAACACCGGCGCGATCAGGGTGAAAATCGCGGTCTCCGAAACGGCGCCCGCGATCACGCGTGTCCAACCGCCAAAGCCGGCCGCCGCGCCGGGACGGCGGGCCAGATCGAGGATCGCGAGAATCTTGGGCAGAAAAAGCAGCCCGAGCGTGCCAAAAAGCAAAAGCAGGGCCTGGGCGTGGAAGCCGAGGTGAAGATAATTGGCCAAGCTGTCGACCGGCAGCGGGCTGAGGCCGGTGGCGGCATAGCGCCAAGCAATGACGGAAGAGACGACCAGGAAGGCCAGCCAGAGGGGCGACGCGAGGTAGGCCAGAATGCCGAGCGCGAGGTGGAGGCGGTTCGCGGCGTGGAGCCCGCGGGCGGTCACGAGCCAGGCATGCTGAAGGTTGCCCTGCAACCAGCGGCGGTCGCGCTTGGCGAAGTCGATCAGGTTGCCCGGGCACTCCTCGTAGCTGCCTTCGAGATCGACCGCCAGCCACACGGACCAGCCGGCGCGGCGCATGAGAGCGGCCTCGACATAGTCGTGACTCAGGATGCGGCCGCCGAAGGGCTCGACGCCGGGAAGATCGGGCAAGGAGCAATGCTCGATGAAGGGCGCGACGCGGATGATGGCATTGTGCCCCCAGTAGTTGGCCTCGCTTTGCTGCCAGTAGTTGAGGCCGGCCGCGAAAATGGGGCCGTAAAGGCGGGAGGCGAATTGCTGGAGGCGCGCGAAAACCGTCTCGCCGTTCACCAGGCGCGGCACGGTCTGGATGATGCCGGCGCCGGGGTTGCGCTCCATGAGGCGCACGAGCTTCACGATCGCGTCGCCGCTCATGATGCTGTCGGCGTCGAGCACGACCATGTAGCGGTAGCGCTTGCCCCAGCGGCGGCAGAAGTCGGCGAGGTTGCCGGCCTTCTTGTTCAGATTCACGCGGCGCTTGCGGTAAAACATCCGGCCGCGGGCGCCGAGCTGGCGCGTCAACGCGACCCAGGCCGACTCCTCCTCGATCCAGCGGTTCGGATTGGTGGTGTCGCTGAGGATGAAGAAATCGAAGGCGTCGAGCTGCCCGGTCGCCTCGAGCGAACGGTAGATCACACGGAGGCCTTCCATGATGCGGGAAGTGTCCTCATTGAAGACGGGCATCACGATGGCGGTCGGGGCGTCGACCGGACGTGCCTCGTCCTCGGCCGAAAGGCTGTTGAGGATGCGATTGGCGTCCCCGTCCCCCATCCGGGCGAACCAGCCGATGATCGCCTGCACCGCGCCGAAGGCGACGAGCGAAAAGAGGATCGCGAAGAGCAGGAGATGAAGGATGTTCCAGATGTTGAAGCTATCCACGCGGCGGTGGAGGTCTGCCATCAGGAAGACGGCCGGGCCGACCAACAACAGGGTCAGCGAGGCGACAAAGAGGCGGCGCTGGGTGACGCGGGTGCCATCGAGGCGGGCGGGATCGAAGCGGGAGGCGCTCATGAAACGAGGCGGAAAAAGCGGAAAGGAAAGGGAGCGGGCGCGGCCGGCGCGAAACAAGGAGCCGGGCGCGCAGGTTTATTTGTGGGTTTCGAACCAGATGACGGCGAGGAGGCCGATGAAGATCAGCCAGCCGAGGACGGCGCGAAGAATCGGCCAGCGCGTGAAGGTCTTCCAGGCCTCGTCCGCGACATTGGCGATAGGCCCGAAATCCAGCGGGCGCGGCACCATGCGGGTGAGTTCCAGCTCGGGGCCGGCCTCGAGGTAGGCCGCGCGCATGGCCTCGACCAGCTCCGTGGGAGGCGGGGTGGCGGCGAGAAAATGCTGCGGCCAGCGCGCGGGCACGTCGGCCATGACAAGAGCGATGCGGCCGCGCGTGCCGAGGCGTTCGTCGTCGGGATCGGCGGCGTCGCCTAGGACGCGGGCGAACCACTCCGTGGTGCGCCGCTCGGCTTCGCGCATGGCGAGCGACACCGGGTCGA
>CAMLNJ010000139.1 GCA_946481225.1 uncultured Verrucomicrobiota bacterium
GACCAGCCGCCTGGTCTTTCATTCCGCCGATTCGCGCCCATTCGTGTTCGTTCGCGGTTAAATAAAATGCACCACGCCGGCTCCCTCGACGCCTTCATCCAGGCGCTCCCGAAAACGGAGACTCACCTCCATATCGAGGGCGCCTTGCCTTACGAGCTTCTGCACGCCTGGAAGCCGGAGACCTACCCGCCCACGCTCTTCACCCACGCGGCGGACTACCGTTTTCCAAGCTTCCCGAAATTCGACGAGGTGCTGCTCGGCCATGCGCTCCCGTGGTTTGTCTCGGCCGAGCGCTACCACGAGGCGGCGAAGGCGGTCTTCGCGAAGCACGTCGCGCAAAACGTCCGCTACGTCGAGACCTCCTTCCATCTGCCGGTCAGCGGCTTCATCGGGGTGCCCGCGCGCGAGATCATCGCCGCGATCCGCTCGGCCGCGCCCGCCGGGCTCGAGGTGCGGGTCTTCGCCGGCATGCTGCGCACCGATTACGCCGGCCCTCTCCAGGCGGTGATCGACGATCTGGAGAACTGGGACGAGCTCACGGGCGTGGACCTGCACGGCCACGAATCCACGCCCACCGAGGACTGGACCGCTCCCTGCTGGGCGCGTCTCCGCGCCGCCGGAAAGATCACCAAATGTCACGCCGGCTAATTCGACGGCGCGGCCCGCGTGCGCGAGGCGATCGAGACGCTGGGCGTCACACGCGTGCAGCACGGCGTCCGCGCGGTCGAGGACCCGCGGGTCGTGGCCCTCGCCGCCGAGCGCGGCGTGACCTTTGATGTCTGCCCCATCAGCAACGTGAAGCTCGGCGTCTTCGCGTCCCTGGCCGGGCACTCGCTCCGCGCCTTGATGGCCGCCGGGGTCAATTGCACGGTGAGCACCGACGATCCCCTCGTCTTCGGCAACACCCTTGCCGACGAATACCGCGCCTTGGCGACCGAGGCCGGTTTTACTCGCGCCGAGCTCGCGCAAGTGGCCGCGGCCGGCTGGCGGGTGGCGGACGTAACACGCGGCGCATGCGAGGATTCGCTTAGGGAAATTGACCGTCTGGTTTACGCCGGCCAACGCACCATTGCCTCCCCGACGTCGGATGGGCAGCCTTTGCGCCGCCATGGATCAGACCGAGTCGTCTAAGCCCGCTCCCGACGCTCGCTTTGACGCGTTGGTCCGTTCGCTTTTGCCGACCTTCGGGCGCACGGGGCGCGACGCGCTTCTGGCCATGATCGAGCAGCTTGGCTCCACCCTGCACGCCCGGCGCGCGCACGTGAGCGTGCCCGTGCCCGGCCGGCCGGGCTGGTTTCAGATGCTCGCACGATGGCCTCGTTCCGAAGAGTCGTCGCATGTCTTCGAGTTGGCCGGCACCGCGTCCGCCGACGTCTGGGCGCGCGGCGAGATCATCCATTGGGGCAAACTGGCCGAGGCCTTCCCCGCCCGCCGCGAGGCGTTCGAGCGCTGGCGGATCGATTCCCTGGTGGGGCTGCGGCTCGACGAGGCGGACAGCCGCCCGCTCGGCGTGCTGGTGGTGGGTTTCGGCGGCGAAAGGGCTCCGGACCGCGAACTGGCGGTTACCCTGATCCGGCTTTTCTCGGTGCGGGCGGTGGGGGAGTTGCTGCGCCTCCAGGCCGAGGAGGAGCGTTTCGCCGCCGAGCGGCTCCGTCTGGAGGCGGAGGCGGCGCTGGCGGCGCAGGAAAAACAGTTCGCCGACGTCTTCGAGCATACGGAGGACTCCGTGTTCATCGTGCGCGTCGAGGCGCCCGACCGCTTCGTTTACGAGCGGGTTAATCGCCGCATGGCCGAGATCGTCGGCAGGAAACAAGAGGAGTTCGCCGGCCGCTCCCCCGATGATTTTTTTCCTCCGAAGGCGGCGGCCCAGATGCGCGCCGACAGCCTCGCCTGCCTGAGCGCCGGCGAGCCGATCTCGCACGAACGGGAGTTCGTTCTGCCGGCGGGAACGCGCTCCAGCCGCATCACGCTTATCCCCTCGCGCGATCCCGCCGGAAATATCGTGCGCATCGTCGGCCTCGCCACCGACATCACCGCTCTGCGCCAGCAGCAGCGCCTGTTCTCGGAGTCGGAGCTGATCGCCCGGATCGGCGGCTGGGAGTTCGAGTGCTCCACCAACCGCCTGCTCTGGACGCCCGGCACCTTCGGCATCTTCGAGTGCGATCCCGCCCGCTTCACGCCGACGCTAGACGCGGCGATCCAGCTCTACACCGAGGAATGCCGGCCTGGCATCCGCCACACAATCGAACGCGTGCTGCGCGACGGCGGCGACTTTGAGTTTCTCGCGACCGCCCGCCTGGCCTCCGGCCGCCTCATCCACGTGCGGGCGCTGGGGCAGGCGGTGGGGGTCGACGGACGCGTCGCGCGCCTGCTCGGCGGCGTGCAGGACGTCACGGAGCAGGAGGAGGCGCATGAGCAGCGGCTCCGGCTCGAGGCCCAGCTGCGCCGCGCCCAGAAGATGGAGGCCGTCGGCACCCTCGCGGGAGGGATCGCCCACGATTTCAACAACATCCTCGCAGGCATCATGGGCAACACGCAGCTCGCCATGCTCGACCTCGGGGACGGCGTCCCGTCGCGCCGCTTTCTCGACAACGCCTACCAGGGCTGCCTGCGCGCGCGCGATCTGGTGCGACGCATCCTCACGTTCAGCCGCCAGGCCGAGCAGCCTCGCGCCGTCGCCTTGCTGCGTCCGATCGTGGAGGAGGCGCTCGAGCTGCTGCGCGCCTCGCTCCCTTCGAGCGTGGCGATCGTCACCCGCTTCTCGGACGAGCAGCTCCACGTGCTCGCCGATCCCGGCCAGATCCACCAGATACTGCTCAACCTTGGCGCCAACGCCGCGCAGGCCATGCGCCCCGCCGGCGGCTCGCTCACCATCGAGCTCGCGGCGAGCCCCGCGCAGGACGATTGGCATCGCGGCCATCCGCAGGTGCGGGCCGAGCATCGTGTGCGTCTCTCCGTGCGGGACACGGGGCACGGCATCCCCTCGGGGTTGCTCGACCGGATCTTCGAGCCGTTCTTCACCACCAAGCCGGTGGGCGAGGGCTCCGGCCTGGGCCTCGCGATGGTGCATGGCATCGTGGAGAACCACGGCGGCGCGATCGTCGTCGAGAGCGTGGTCGGCCAGGGCTCCGCGTTTCACATTTTCCTGCCCGGGCAGGTGCGTTCGCGCGGCGATCTGCTGGCCGCGGACGAGGGCCCGGTGCTTGTCGGCGGGGGGCGCACCGTGCTCGTGGTCGACGACGAGCCCGCGATCGTCGAGCTCGCCACTCCGATGCTCAAGCATCTCGGCTACCAGCCGAAGGTCTTCAACGACCCCCACGCGGCCCTGGCCGCCTTCGCCGCGGCGCCCGCGGCCTATACGGCGCTGCTTTGCGACCTGACGATGCCCGGGGTCGACGGCGTCACGCTCGCCCGCTCCGTGCGCGCCTATCGTCCCGACCTGCCTGTCGTTATCATGACGGGCTACCTCCGGCCGGCCGATCTCGCCCCCATGCGGGAGTCGGGCCTGCGCCACCACCTGGCCAAGCCGTTCTCGGTGGAGAACCTCTCCGCCGTGCTGGGCGCGGCCATCGCGGCGGGCGCGGGCCCCGGAGCGTGAGCATTTGACCTCGGCGCGAAGCGTCATGATGGTCCGCCACCGTCGCATGCCCGCGCCCAAGCTCATAGTCACCGTCTGCACCGCTAATATTTGCCGCAGCCCGATGGCCGAGGCTCTTCTGCGCCACGCGCTCGCCGCCGAGCCCGAGCCCCTCCGTTCCTGCAAAGTGATCTCCGCCGGCGTGGCCGCGCGCGGCGGCGAAAAGGTTTCCCCGAACTCCGTGGACGCCCTTGCGAAAGTCGGCCTCCGCATTTCCGACCACCGCAGCCGCCCGTTCACGCCGGAGCTGGCGCAGCGGGCCGACCTCATCCTCTGCATGACCGAGAGCCACCGGGCCGTCATAGGCCTCTCGCTCGATCCGGTGCCGAAGAACATCTACCTCTGGCGCGAATTCATGCCCAAGGGCGCGAGCCGCGAGATCGGCGATCCCTACGGCGGCTCGCTTGTCGATTACGAGGCCTGCCGCGACGAGCTGGTGGAGGCGATCCCCAGCATCATCGCGCACCTGCGCAAGCTGTAGCCTTCGGGAAAACCCCGGTGACGCGCGCCGGGCATTTGGGATTTGTCGGGGCGCGGCGCGCGCTCTCTGCTTTCGCGATGAACAGCATGACCGGCTACGGCCGCGCCACGGGCTCCGTCGGCGCGCAGAGTTTTTCCGTCCAGGTGAGCGCGGTGAACCGCAAGGCGCTCGAGGTGAAAGTCGCGCAGCCGTCCGCGTGGGACGAGCTGGAGCCGGTGATCGTCGAGGCGGTGAAAAAGGTCGCGCTGCGCGGCACCGTGCAGGTGCGCGTGGAGCTGGACGCCGCGGCGGGCGGCGGCGCGCAGGCCGATTTCGACGAGGTCGCCGCAGGCGTGTGGCTCGACCGGCTCGCGGCCTTCGCGGCCAAGCGCGACGTGATCTTCAGCCCCACGACCGACGCGCTCGTGCAGTCGGCGATGCAGTTCCGCCGCAAGGTGGAGCCGCCGCCCGTCGAGGAGGCGCGCGGGCCCGTGCTCGCGGCGCTGGAGCAGGCGCTGGCGGGTTTCGCCGCGATGCGCGCCACCGAAGGCGCGGCCCTCCGCACCGATCTCGAGGCGCGGCTCGCGCTGCTGCTCTCGCATGTCGACGAGGTCGCGGCACGGGCCCCGCAGGTCGTGGCCGCGGCGCGAGAGGCCCTGTTGAAGCGCCTGCGCGAGGCGGGGCTGGATCTGCGGGTGGACGACGAGCGCGTGCTGAAGGAGATAGCGCTCTTCGCCGACCGCTGCGACATCGCGGAGGAGTTGACCCGCTTCCGCAGCCACCACGCGCAACTGAAGAAACTCTTCTCCGGCGGCGCGGAGATCGGGCGCAAGGCCGAGTTCATTCTCCAGGAAATGGGCCGCGAGGTGAACACCACGGGCGCGAAGGCCAACGACTACGAGATCGCTTGCCGCGTGATCGAGCTGAAGAACGAGCTCGAGCGGATCAAGGAGCAGATCGCGAACGTGGAGTGACGGGCGGGCGCGGGGGAGTGGACGTCGGCGCGTCGAAACCAGCGTCCGGCCGGCGAGGCGCGTTTTCCACGCTCGCCGCGAGGCCTGCGGCCGGCGATGGATGCGGTGTGACGCGATTTTCCCGAGACTTCCGCCGCGGGCTGGCGGCGCTGGCGATGGTCGTCGCCGTGGCGCCGGCGCGACCGTCGGAGGTCGGGGGCGTGCAAGTCGTCGGTGAAATCTCGGGCGGCGTAAAAATCGACGCGCTGCCCGATCTCGGTCTCGATTGGCGCGTGACGGCGGACGCGGGGGGACTGGTGCTTTCGACGAAGCGACCCGGCGTGGACTTCGCGGTGGAACTGCGGTCCGCGGGCGATGGCGTATGGCGCTGGGCGATACGGCGTGGGAGCCTGGATCTGGCGGAGCTCTGGCCGATGGCGCGCGAGAAGCTGGGCCCGGCGGCGGGCTGGTCGGCGAGCGGACGCGTGGAATTGGCGGGCGAGGGGACCTGGTCCGCCGAGGCGGGCCCGGGTGGAGAACTGCGACTCGTGTTGCGCGACGGCTGGGCGCGTTCGGACGAACTGGAGGCCGAAATCAGCGGGGTGGAGTTCGATTTGGCGACCAACGATCTGGCCGCCGCGTCCTTCGACCCAAACCAGTCGCTCCGTGTCGCGAAAGTGGCCATGGGCAATTTGCACCTGACGGAGGTCGAGGCGCGTTTCGGGTTGAGCGCCGCGCGCACCCTCGATGTGGAGCGAATAGCGGCCAAGGTCTTCGGCGGAAGTTTTCACCTGAAACCGGTCTCGATACCGCTTCTCGCCCCGTCGTTGGACGCGGTGGCGGAAGTGGATGGCGTTTCCGTGTCGGAACTCGCGCGGCTGGCGCCTCAGGCGGTTTCCGCCGGGGAGGGGAGATTGAGCGGAAGCGTCGGGCTTACGTGGAGCGCGGCAGAAGGCCTCGATATTCGCACCGGCACGCTGACCGTGCAAAAAAGGACCCGGACGAGCCTGCGGTTGGCCCCGCAGCCGGGCTTTTTGACGAACAGCCTTCCGCCGTGGCTGGGGCTGCTTAGCCCGAAGTTGGTCAAGGACCTGAAACGCATCGAGCTGGGAGCCGTCCCGCTTGCCGTCGACTCCCTCGAGGTGGTTTTTAACCCTGATGGAGCCGATGGTCAGCGGACCGCCCAGATCAAGGTGGAAGGACGCCCGGCCGAGAAGAGCTCGGTGCGCACGGTGAGATTGGAGGTCAACTTATCGGGAGACCTCACGCGTGTGCTCATGTTGGGTTTGAACGACCAGGTAACCCTCGAATTTTGATCTCCGTGGAAACTCTGTTTGCTAGCCCGGGTCCCATACCGCGTCCTCCTCATTATGCGCCTTCCCGGTTCACTAGCCTGCTTATGCCTTCTGGCGTCGACGGGGTGTCTTCACATCAAGATGGATGTCTACGCCAAGGTGGACGTGAACGTGAAGATGGAGAAGGCTGTCACGGATGTTCTCGCCGATATTTATGGCGGCTCCTCCACCGTGAACACCGAAGCCCTGCCCGCGCCGGTCGCGCGCTGAACTTTAGCCGATTACAACCACCATGAACTCCGCTTTCCGCCCGTTCTTTTTCTCCGCCCTTTGCGCCACCGCCGTGGTCGCCACGGCGGCTTCGATCGACCAAGCCAAGGCCGGCATGCGCGAGCGCGTGCCCGCGATCGACAAGCTCAAGGAGGCCGGCGCCATCGGCGAGGCCAACACGGGCCTGCTCGCGGTGCGGACTCCGGGACCCGAGGCCGACAAAATCGTGACGACGGAGAACGCCGATCGCGCGGTGCTTTTCGCCGAGCTCGCCAAGAAAACCGGCGGCACGCCCGAGTCGGCCGGCAAGGAATTCGCACGCCAGCTCGCAAAGGCCAGCAAGGCCGGCGTCTGGGTGCAGCGCGAAGACGGCGGCTGGTATAAGAAGTAGGCGGCAAGGCCCGCGCCTTTCCGCGCCGTTCGACTCAGACTGGCCAAGTGTCGCCCAGCCGCGGCCGGCCGCGCACGTCGCGAAGATAGAGATAGAGCTCGGCGCCGACGAGGCGGGCGTCGGTGGAAAGCGACGCCGGATATTCGCCGAGCGGGGCGGCGACGCGGGCGTAGAGCCCTTCCGCGAGCCCCTCGAGCTCGTCGAGGCCGGCGAGCGCGGCGTCGTCCACCGCCCAGAGCTCGCCCGTCACGCGGTCCGGGGAGCCGGGCTCGGTGACGAGCCCCGGGTATTCGCCCAGCGAATACAAGGTGGCCCCGGGCGCGACGCGGGCCCGAGCGCCGCCGCGTGCGCGCAGCAGTGCGAG
>CAMLNJ010000140.1 GCA_946481225.1 uncultured Verrucomicrobiota bacterium
CGCCGGATCGCGCCGCGCCTGCGCCACGTCGCCCTCTTTGGCGAGACCCGCCACACCCTCGCCGCCGCCTGCTCCGCCGTCGGCCTAGCGCACACCGTTTGCGACGACCTCGGTTCCGCCGTCGGCGCCGTCGCCCGACTGGCCGGCCCCGGTGACCACATCCTGCTTAGTCCCGGGTTCGCCAGTCTCGACCAGTTCACAAGTTATGCCGATCGTGGGGATCAATTCGTGAAGTTGGTGCGAAACCTCGCCCCCGCCCCGGCTTCGCACTGACACCTTGCCCGGACTTTTCCTCCATCCTTTTAAACAACTTATCTCTCCCGCCATGAAACTGCTCAACGTCTTCGGCCTCGTGGTCGGCGCCCATCTCGCCGTCTTCACCGTGATTTTCGCGACCCCCGGCTGCCGCTCCACCGGCAAACAGAAGCCGAAGCCCGAAGACACCCTCGCAGGCGACTCCATAGCCCCGGTCGCCCCTGTGGACAGCATCGCCCCCGTGCCTGCCACGATGAGCGACGGCGACCTCAACCCCGCCGGCGCCCCCTCTCATTCCACCGGCGTCTCGCCGGTCGCTCCGGTCGCGCCCTCCTATGGCTCCGCCGAGGTCGGCGTGCGTTTCGCCCCCACGCGCCCCGGCGCCGAGGCGACGGTCTCCGAATCCGCGCCTTCCGCCAACGCCATCCACACCGTCGCGAAGGGCGACAGCCTTTGGTCCATCGCCAAGAAATACGGCATCGGCACCGACGAGCTCGCCGCCGCCAACCAGCTCGCCAAGTCCGCCACGCTGCGCCTGGGCCAGAAGCTCACCGTTCCCGCCAAGGCCGCGCCCGCCGCGCCCGACACCGACGCCGCTAACGCCTACACCGTGAAATCCGGCGACACGCTCGGCGCCATCGCCCGCAAGCACGGCACCTCCGTTTCCGCCCTCCGCGCCGCCAACAACCTCTCCGGCGACAACCTTCGCGTGGGTCAGAAGCTCGTCATTCCCGGCAACGCCACCTCGCTCTCCTCGGGCTCCCCCTCCGCTCCCGCCGCCGGCGCGCCCCGCGCCGGCTCCGGCACCTACACCGTGTCCCCCGGCGATACCCTCGGCTCCATCGCCCGCAAGCACGGCGTGAAAACCGGCGATCTCGCCACCCTCAACACCATCACCGATCCCGCCAAGCTCCGCGTCGGCCAGGTCCTGAAGCTGCCCGCCGGCGCCAAGGCGCCCGCCGCGTCCGCGCCGCGCTCCGCTCCCGCTTCCCCCGTCGTCGCCCCCGCGCCCGCCCCGGCGCCGGTCCCCGCCACGCCCGAGCCGGCGGCTCCCGTGGAGCCGGCTTCGCCCGTCACCCCGGTCGAGCCCGCGACCCCCGTCGAGCCCATGGCCGTGCCCGTGATCCGTATCGACTGATCCGATACCCCCGCATCCCGCCCGACACCTCCGCTCCTCGCGCTCTGCTCTCGTGAAGGTCCGCGAACTCGATCTGCCCGACCCGTCCGATCCCGCCCGACGCGGCGGGCTCGGACCCGTGGGCGTCATCCTCGTCTGCGCCTGCGCGCTCGCGGTCCTCGGCCTCATGGCCGTCTTCAGCGCCACGGCCTTCCGTTCCTCGACGTATTTCTGGAAACAGATTCTCGGTCTCGGCCTCGCCGCCGGCGCGGGCTTTTTCTTCAGCCGCATCGACCTCGAGGGCTGCCGCCGCCATGTCGGCTGGATCGCCCTCGGCGTCGTCGGGCTGCTTGTGCTCGTCGCGATCCCGCACATCGGCATCAGCGTAAACGGATCCCGCCGCTGGCTTGGCTACGGCCCGATCCGATTCCAGGTCTCCGAACTCGCCAAGCTTGGCGTGGTGTTCGTGCTGGCCCACTACCTCGCCCTCAACCAGTCGCGCATGGCCGATTTCAAGCGCGGCTTCGTGGTGCCCCTCGGGATCATCGGCGTCTTCGCCGGGCTTAACATGCTCCAGCCCGACTTCGGCACCACCGCCCTCGTCGGCGCGGTCGGCGTCGTTCTCCTCTTCCTCGCCGGGGCCCGCTGGTTCTACATCCTCGTCAGCGTCGTCGGCGGCGCCGCGTTTTTCACCGTCGCGGTCATGCTCAATCCGAACCGCTTGAACCGCTTCCTCGGCTTTCTCGATGTCGAAGGCAACAAGCAGGACCAGACCTTCCAGCTCTACCAGGCGATCCTCGCCTTCGCCTCCGGCGGCGTGAGCGGCGTCGGTCTCGGTCAAGGACGTCAGCAGATGAACTACCTGCCCGAGGCGCACACCGACTTCATCTTCGCCATCGTCGGCGAGGAGCTCGGCCTCGTCGCCACCCTCGGCACCGTCGCGCTCTTCCTCACCATCTTCGTCTGCGGCCTGCTTCACCTGCGCCGCGCGCCCAACCAGTTCCAGTTCCTCCTCGTCGCCGGCTGCATCCTGATCGTCGCCCTCCAGTCGATCGTGAACCTCGGCGTCGTCACCGGCTGCCTCCCGACGAAGGGCATGTCGATGCCCTTCGTGAGCGCGGGCATGTCGAACCTCCTCCTCATGGGCATCCTCGTCGGATTGCTCGTCAACACGCGCCGCGCCTGGTCGCGCGAGCACGTCCTCCCCGGCAGCCGGGACTTTTTGGGATGACCGCCGCCCCCGAAGTCCCCGCAACGCCCGCCACGACCGCTTCGTCGTCCACTCCCGCCGCCTCCACGGGCCGCGCTTTTCTGCTCTCCTGCGGCGGCACCGGCGGACATCTCTCGCCCGGCATCGCCCTCGCCGAGGGCCTCGCCGCCCGCGGCCATCGCCCCGTTCTTCTCATCAGTCACAAGAAGGTGGATACGCGGCTCGCGTCGAAATATCCGGCCCTGCGCTTCGCGCCGATCCCCGGCACCCCCTTCGGCGCGCATCCCGCCGTGCTCGGCCGTTTTCTCGTTTCACAGTCGAAAGGCTTCGCCGCCGGCCGTCGCCTCGTCCGCGACGAGCGTCCCGCCGCCATCGTCGGCTTCGGCGGCTTCACGACCGCGAGCGTCATCCTCGCCGGCCGCCTCCGCGGCGTGCCCGTCGCGCTGCACGAATCGAACCGCGTGCCCGGGAAGGCCGTCCGACACCTCGCCCGCTTCGCCGACCGCGTCTGGCTGCCCCCCGGCATCTCTCTTCCCGGAGGCTCCCCAAACGATCCCCGCGTCCGCGCCGCCGCGATGCCGGTCCGCGCCGAGATCGCCCGCGTCGCCCGCGCCGAAGCCGCCGCCCGCCTCGGGCTCGATCCGACGAAAAAGATCCTCGCCGTCTTCGGCGGCAGCCAAGGCGCCACGCCGCTCAACCAGTGGGCCCGCGACGCCGCCCGCGACCTCGCCGCGCTCGGTGTCCAACTCGCCTGCGTGACCGGCCTCGGCAAGGGTGAGGCTGCCTTCACCGAAAACCCCGGGCCCTCGCTTCCGGCCTCGGGCTCCTCGCTTACCGCACCTCGCTCCACCGTTCGTTCCGCGTGGATTCCTTTTTGCGACGACGTCGCCGGTCTGCTCTCCGCCGCCGATCTTGTGGTCGCCCGCGCCGGCGCCGGCAGCCTCGCCGAGTTCGCCCGCATCGGCGTTCCGGCCGTGCTCGTCCCGTATCCCCAAGCCGCCGACGACCACCAGCGTGCCAACGCCGCCTGGTTTGCCGAGCAGGGCGGGGGAGTGGTGCTTGACCAGAACCGGATCTCTCAACTCACGCCGCTCGCCACTTCGCTTCTTCTCGACGACACCCGCCTCGGCGGCTTCCGCGCCGGGCTCGCCCGCCTCGACGCCGCTCCTTCCCTCGAGTTCATGCTGGACGATCTGGAGCAGATCGTCGCCGCCCGCGCCGCCCGATGAGTGACGCCCCCACGCTTCCTCCGCTCTTTGGCCGCGAAACCCGCGCCATCCACTGCCTCGGCGTGGGCGGCATGGGCCTCGGTCCTCTGGCCATCTACGCCGCCGAACTCGGTTTTTCCGTCAGCGGCGCCGACGACGCCATGACCGGGCCCATGCGCGTCTGGCTGGAGCGCGCCCAAATCCGGCTCACCGCGCCCGACTTCCTCCCCGAAGGCGTGGAGCTTGTGGTCATCTCCTCCGCTATCCCGCCGGCGCATCCCGCCCTTGCCGCGGCCGAACAACGCGGCCTGCCCGTCGTCCGCCGCGGCGAGCTCCTCGCCGAGCTCGCCCGCCATCGCCGCCTTGTCGCGGTCTGCGGCTCCCATGGGAAAACGACCACCACGGCCATGCTCGTCGCCGCCCTCCGCGCCGCCGGCCTCTCGCCTGGCTACGTAGGCGGCGGCCTCTTCGCCGACGCCGCCACGCCGCCCGCCGCCGTCGGCGCGAGCGATCTGTTCGTCGCCGAGATCGACGAGAGCGACGGCACGATCGGTCGTTTCGCCCCTTTTCTCACCGTCCTGGTGAATCTCGATTGGGACCACCCCGACCACTATCGGACGCAGGCCGACCTCGAGGCCGCCTTCGCCGCGCTGCTGTCGCGCACCGCCGGCCCGGTGTTGATCAACGCCACTTGCGAACTGTCCGCCCGCGCCGCCGCCGGTCGGGCCGATGTGCAAACCTTCGGTCGTGGCGGCGCCTACGCTCTCGTGTCGTCCGCGCCCGCCGGCCCGGCCCGGATCGAGCTCGCTCTGGCGGGCCGCTTCCTGCCCGCCTTGCCCGCCGCCACGGCTCGCGCCTTCGGCGATTTCAACGCGCTCAACGCCACCGCCGCGCTCGCCGCCGCCCACCTCCTCGGCGCCGATCTTCGTTCCGACCTGCTTGCCAACTATCCCGGCGTGCGACGCCGCCAGGCCGTGCTCGCCACCGGCGCCGCCTTCACGGTCATCGAGGACTACGCGCATCACCCGTCCGAGATCGCCGCCCTCCTCACCGGGCTGCGACTTCGCCTCCCTGCCGAAGGACGCCTCCGCGTCGTCTTCCAGCCCCACCGCTATAGCCGGACCAAGCAGTTCCGCGCCGGTTTCGCCGCCGCGCTCTCCTCGGGCGACGCCCTTTACCTGCTCGACGTTTACGGCGCTGGCGAGGCGCTGATCCCCGGCGGCACCACCGTCGACCTCGCCGAGACCATCCGCGCCGCCTCGCCGGGCCTCCCGCTCGTCCACCTGGCGGGCGAACATGCCGCCGTCTACGCCCGCCTCGCCGCCGACCTGCGGCCCGGAGACCTCGTCGCCGTCGTCGGCGCCGGCGACCTCGATGTTTCCGCCCGCGCGTGGCTCGCCGGCTTCGTCTGGCCTGCCTGGTGGGATCGCGTCGCCGCCGTTCTCGCGCCGCGCGTCTCGGTCGAAACGAAGATCCAGCGCGAGGTCTCGCTCGCCGACAAGACCACCCTCCGCGTCGGCGGCGCCGCCCGCCTCTACGCCGAGCCGGCCAACGATTCCGACCTCGTCGATCTCGTTCGCGCCGCCCACGCCCTCGGCCTGCGCGTGCTCCCGCTCGGCCGCGGCTCCAATCTTCTCGTGCCCGACGAGGGCGTCGACGCGCTCGTCATCAGCCTCCGCCACCCATTCTGGGAGAACTTCACCCTTTTGCCCGACGGCCGCATCCGCGCCGGCGCCGGCCTGCGCCTGAAAAACCTTTGCGGACTCGCCGCCAAGGCCGGTCTCGTCGGCTTCGAGTTCCTCGAGGGCATCCCGGGCAACCTCGGCGGCTCCCTCCGTATGAACGCCGGGGCCATGGGCGGTTGGATGTTCGACGTCGTCGAGAGCGTCGACTTCGTCACGCTCGCCGGCGAACGCCGCATCTTGCCCAAGTCCTCGATGCACGTGGCCTACCGCCACTGCGCCGAGCTCGAGGACGCCATCGCGCTCGGCGCTATCCTGCGTCCGCCCGGCGCGGACGCGGCCAAGTCCTCCGCCGACATCAACCTGCAGATCGACGCCTACCGCGACAAACGCCGCAAGACCCAGCCCCGCGAGCCTTCCGCCGGCTGCATCTTCAAGAACCCGCCGGGCGATTCCGCCGGCCGTCTCATCGACGCCGCCGGCCTGAAGGGCTCCCGCGAGGGCGACGCCGAGGTTTCGCCCGTCCACGCCAACTTCATCGTCAACCACGACCACGCCCGGGCCGCCGACGTCATCGCGCTCGTCCGCCGCGTCCGCGCCCAGGTCGAGCAAACCCATGGCGTCCGCCTCGAGCCCGAA
Organism: uncultured Verrucomicrobiota bacterium; assembly: GCA_946481225.1. The sequence continues at coordinate 6,112 of CAMLNJ010000140.1, forward strand.
GTGCTGCTCTACGGCCGCGATTGGAAGGAGTTTCTGTGAAAGCCGAGCCCGAGCCGTCGAAGGTCGAAGAGTCCCATGTCGCAGGTCGCCGTCGCGCGCTCTGCGTGCTTTTCGACTCCTCTTGGCGCGGCACCGGCCGGGCCGCTCTCGACCTTGGACTTTTGACCTTCCGACCTTCGACTTCATGAGCCCTGTCCGTATCACCGTTCTCGCCGGCGGCGTTTCTTCCGAGCGCGAGGTTTCCCTCGGCTCCGGCGCCGCCTCGGCCGCCGCGCTCGCCCGCCTCTGGCCCACGCGCCTGATCGACGTGAAATCCGACGCGCTTCCCGCCGGCCTCGATCCCGCCCGCGACGTCGTTTTTTCCACCCTCCACGGCACCTTCGGCGAGGACGGCGGCATGCAGCGTCTCCTCGACGCCGCCGGCATCGCCTACGCCGGCTGCGACGCCGCCTCGTCCGCGCTCACGATGGACAAGGCCGCGACCAAGCGCGCCGCCGCCTCGGCCGGGGTGAACGTCGCGCCGGACCGCACGTTCGCCGTGCCTGCCGCGATCCCGGAACGTAGCGGGAGCATCTTGCTCCCGTCCGCTGTCCCCACTGCCGACGAGTTGATCGCCGCCCTCGGCTCCGAGCGCATCGTCCTCAAACCCAACGACCAAGGGTCCTCCGTCGGCCTCGCCCTGCCCGAGGATCGCGCCGCGCTCGCCGCCGCGCTCGCCGCGCTTGCGCCCGGCAACTGGATCGCCGAGCCGCGCCTCGTCGGGCGCGAGTTGTCCGTCGGCGTTCTGGGCGGCAAGGCCATGGGCATCGTCGAGATTCGCCCCCGCTCCGGCGTCTACGATTTCGCGAGCAAATACACCAAGGGCGCCACGGAGTATCTGGCCCCCGCGCCTATCTCCGACGCCGCCACCGCCGCGGTCCGCGCGGCGGCCGAGAAAGCCTTCGCCGCCTGCGCTTGCCGCGACTACGCGCGCGTCGATTTCATCCTCGTGAGCGATTCGGCGTTTTTCCTGCTGGAAATAAACACGCTCCCCGGCATGAAGGAAACCAGTCTTCTGCCGATGAGCGCGCGTTGCGCGGGGCTCGATTTCACCGGACTGGTCGGGGAGTTGGTAAAACCCGCCGTGCGTCGTCTTCAGGAAACCGTCCGTCCTTCCGCGTAGCCGCTTGCCGTGAACCACGTCCCGATCCTTCCGCAGACCGCCCCCACCTGGCGCGACACCGTCGCCCCGGAGGCCGCGCCGCGTCCGCGC
>CAMLNJ010000141.1 GCA_946481225.1 uncultured Verrucomicrobiota bacterium
CGACATCCAGCTTCGTCGCGCGCAGCCAGCGCAGATCGGCCAGCGTGTTTTTCGTGCCCGGGATCACGATGGCGCGCGCCGACTCGAGCGCCGCCGTCTCCGCCACCCAGCGGGTCCGCACCCCGGCGTCGTCCCACCAGGGCTGGCAGTCGGTTAAATTCGCCGCATGGGGCAGCCGTATCCATGCGATGGATTCGCCGGCGCCGCGATCCTCATCCGCCTCCGTCAGGCCGTCCTCCTCCTCGGGCTGCAAATCCCGCCGGAAAGGCACCGTGCCCAGGACGCGCAAACCCCGCGCGTGCGGCGCCAGCCAACGCTCCGGCTCGGGAAACAAGCCTAGATCGCCGCGGAAGCGATTGATGATCGCACCCAGCCCGCGCGCCCTGTCCTCCGCGGGCAACAGGTTCCACGTGCCGGCGAGCTGCGCGTAGATGCCGCCTCGGTCGATGTCGCCCACCAGCACCCAGCGCCCGTCGACGTGCCGGATCGGCCGCAGGTTAGCGAGGTCGCGGTCCATGAGGTTGAGCTCCACCGGGCTGCCCGCGCCTTCCATCACCAGCACGTCGCAGCGCCCTCGCCAGCCGTCGAGCGTGTCGCGCACGAGCCGCCAGTGCGCCTCGAAATCCCGGTAATAATCGCGCCCGCCTTGATGCGTCCCCGCCCGCCCCAGCAGCACGACCTGCGAACCAGCCGCGCCGCTCGGCTTGAGTAGGATCGGGTTCATCTCGACCGTCGGCTCCAGTCCGCAGGCCTCGGCCTGCACCGCTTGCGCCCGCGCCATCTCCCGGCCATCGGGCAGGGCCCACGCGTTGTTCGACATGTTCTGCGCCTTGAACGGCGCCACGCGCACGCCCTCGCGCCGCAGCCACGCGCAAAGCGCGACCGTCATCCAGGTTTTGCCCGCGTTGGACGAGGTGCCGAGGACGCCGAGCGCTTTCATCCCGGCAGCTCCAACGTAAGGCCCGGGCTGATACGCGCCGCCACGCCGAAGACGTCGCGAAACAACTCCGGCGTCAGCACCGCGTCGGGGCGTCCATGCGCGACAAGCCGGCCCTCGCGGAGAACGATCACCTCGTCGAGGCAATGCGCGAGACGCAGATCGTGCAGCGACAACAGGATCGCCGCGCCCTCGCGCTTGAGCCGGCCGGCCAGATCGAGCGTTTGCAAGGCGTGCCGCGGATCGAGCGCGGCCAGCGGCTCGTCCCAAAGCTGCAACTTGGCGCCCGTCGCCCAGGCGCGCGCGAGTAGCACGCGGTGACGCTCGCCGCCCGAAAGGCGATTCACCGGCCGTTCCGCGATGCGACCGAGATCGAAACGCGTCAAAGCCTCCTCCACGCCCGCGCCGTCGTCGCCATGCGCGAAGCGTCCCTGCCCGACGACCGAGCGCACGCTGAAGCCGAACTCGAAACGCGCCTCCTGCGGCACCCAGGCCGCGCGACGCCCGCGCTCCGGCACGGAAATTTTCGCCAGCGGCTCGCCGCCCCAGCGCACCACGCCCGGCGCCTCGCTCCGCAGCAAACCGGCCGCCACGGAGAGCAGCGTCGATTTCCCGGAGCCGTTGGGCCCGACGAGCCCGACCATCTTTCCCGCTTCGACCGCGAGACTGAGCGCCTGCAAGCGCCCCGGCACGGAGACATTGTCCAAGCTGAGCGCGGCGTTCATGGCCGTCCCTCCCCAATCCATCGACCACGGATTCCACGGATCGACACGGATAGATCCCGAGGCAGCTCGGACCGGTCCGTCCATCCGTGCCCATCCGTGTAATCCGTGGTTAAAAGAGAGCTTCTCATCGTTCGCTCCTCCGCAAGAGCCACAGGAAAAAGGGCCCGCCCACCAGCGAGGTCACGATGCCGAGCCGCAGTTCGCCCGCCGCGCGGCCGAGCAAATCGCACACGACGACAAAGGCCGCGCCGCCCAGCAGCGAAAGCGGCACGAGCCGCCGATGTTCCGGGCCGACCAACAGCCGCAGGATGTGGGGCACGACCAGCCCGACAAAGCCCACCGTCCCCGCCACCGCCGTCGCCAGCGCGGTCAGCACCGTGGACAACCCAAGCAAATTGCGGCGCAGGCGGCGCACGTCCACGCCGAGACTTTGCGCCTCGTCCGCCCCGAGGCTGAGCAGATCCATCGGCCGTCCGAGCGGCAGCAGCAGCAAACCCGCGGGCAGGATTGCCGCCGCCATCCAGACATGTTCCCAGGTGCGATCCTCGAGCCCGCCGAGCAGCCAGAACAGAACCTGCGCGTTGCGCTCGTAGGTGACGGTCTTCGCGGAGAGCACATAGCTCGTGACCGCTCCGAGCAGCGCGTTGAGCGCCACGCCCGCGAGCAGCAGTCGCTCGGTGCTCGCGCCGCGACGCGCGAGCGTGATCACCACGACGGTCGCGACCAGCGCGCCCGCCGTCGCGAAGAGCGGCACGGTAAGGAGCGAGACCGTCGCCACCCCGAAACCGATGGCGACCACCGCGCCGGCCGCGCCGCCCGCGCTCACGCCGAGCAGCCCCGGGCTCGCGAGGCTGTTGCGAAAATAGGCCTGCATCACGAGGCCGCTCGCCGATAACGCCGAGCCCACCAACATCGCCACGAGCAGTCGCGGCAGCCGGATCTGCCAGAGGATGGTCGCGGCGTAATCGTCCTGACGCAGCAGTCCGGCGAACAACTGGGACGGCGAAAGTCGCACATCCCCGAAGGCGAACGAACCGAGCGCGGCGGCAAGCAGGACCGCACCCGCCACGGCGAGCGCGAATCCGCCGGAGCCTCCCGCGGGCCGAGACTGGGTCGCGCCGGTGCTCATTCGGAGAACCGCTCCGGGTGGAGCGCGCGCGCGAGCGCCTCGTAGGCGGTGACGCGCCGGTGGCTCACGCAACCAAGCATCCAAGGCGCTATCACCGCCGCGCGGTCCTCGCGCACCACCGGCATGAACCGGTAGGGGGGCAGCTTCTTGTAGGGCGCGAGCGCGGCCTCGAGCGAATCGCCCGCGATCACCACGCGCTCGACCGGCCAGGAGAGCAGTTTCTCCGTGGGCGGCGAAGCGTGGCCCCGCAGGCCGCCGAGCGTGGCGGCGAGATTCTCGGCCGCGGCGCGGTCGCAAAGATCCTGAAAAGTCGTGTCGGCGCCGGCGATGACCCCGTAGGTCGACGGGGCGATGACGCGGACGGGCTTCGCGCCGGCGAGCCGTTCGCCCAGTTTCGCGAGCCGGGCTTGGTCGTCCGCGATGACGCGTTCCGCTCGCGCCCCCGCTTCGGGACCGAGCGCGGCGGCGAGGCGGCGCAGGTTGGCGTGGGCGTCGGCGAGAGTCTTGTAACGGTCGAGGACGATCACGCTCACTCCGGCGCGACGCACCTGCTCGACCAGCTCGGCCCGGCTGTAGTCGGCGAAAAGCGCGAGCGTGGGGCGAAAACGCAGAATCGTCTCCGCGTCGCCCAGCGCGATCTGCGGATAGGCCGCGGCCTCGCGGGCCACGCTGCAAAACTCGGGATCGCGCGCGAGGTGCGAGAGCGCCGCGATCTGCTCCGGCGCCGCGACCGCGAGCAGGAGCTCGTCGCCGCCCACGGTCTGCGAGACCACGCGGGCGGGCTCGGCCGCGCGCGCGAGCGCCGCGAGGCACAGGAGGCAGGCGAGAAGCAGGCGTGCGAACGGCATCGGATCAGGGCCTACGATCGTCGGGATACCACGGATTCCAATACCCGTTCGCCTCCATCGGGCCAAACCAGCCCAACCGCGCCTTCGCGTTGTCGCCGCCATAGACATTGGGACCCGCCTCGCCGTTCGGAATCTCCGCGCTCACACGTCCGTCGCACCAGGCGACGAGCGCCTTGCCGTTGAAGCGGAAGTGCGTGCTCGGCTGGTTCGGTCCCGCCGGGACACCCGATGGGGCCAGCCACCGCGGCGGCTCGGAGAAGGGATATTCCTGAAGGCCCGAGGCGCGCGAGAGCGCCGTGCCGGCGAACATCACGGTGCGGCCGGGGTTTGGCAGGTTGGTGAATCGCGCGGGGCGGAAGGGGTCGAGCGCCGTGCCGCGCGCGGCGGGTCCGCCGAGATAGGTGGAGTTGTAGCCGTAACCGCCGGCGCCGAACTCAAAGGACTCGGGGCTGGCGTCGAGCGTGGCGAAGACCGGGCAAAGCTTCACGCGGCCATCGCGGCCGAGATAGGGCCCGAGCCAGCCCTTCGCCGGATCGAAGGGCGCCGTGTTCGAGGTGCGCGCGCCGTGCCAGCGGGTATTGTTGTCCTGGGACATGCCGGGCGGGAAAAGGCCGCGATTGTCGGCGATGTAGGCATGCGTGGCGGCGGCGAGCTGGCGAAGGTTGCTCACGCTCACCGTGGTCTGGGCGGCCAAGCGCGCCCGACCCGCCACCGGCACGAGGATCGCCGCGATCACGCCGATGACGGCGATCACCGTCAGCAGCTCGATCAACGCAAAGGCGCGACGCGGCGTTTTCATGGCGCGGCGGCGGAGACGTTCAGCCGTAAAAACTGGCGCGGCTGCACGGACAGGGATGAACGGGCCGCAACCGTGACCAAGGTTCCGCCCGTGACCGACGTTTCCACCGCGGTTTCGAGATGATCCGAATCGGAATACCACGTCACGAGATCGGCCGACCACTCGACCGCGTAAACGAGATCGGCGCGATCCGCCGGCCGCGTGTAGCTGAGCGAAAGCGTGCCCTCGGCGAGAGCGAGCGCAGGCGTGTTGACCACTCCGTCGGCACCGTCGCGCGGCAGGGTGCCGAGCGCATATTCGAGCAGATTGGCGCGGCCGTCGCCGTCGGGGTCGGCGGCGTCGCCGGAGATCGCTGAGTCCGCAAGCTCGCCCGCGGTGAAATGCGTCGACCTCCAGGCCGCATAACCGGTCGCCGCGGACGACGCGAAGTGTCGCACGGCCACGCCGTCGAGGTCGAAGCCGCCGGTGGAGAACGGCGTGGGCCAGGGCTCGTTGATGATGCGGCCGAGGACGTCGAGCGAGGCGTAGGTGGGATTGATCGTGCCGACGACATCGACGACGCGCACATGCGTGACGGCGTGAATATCCAGCAGCGGACTGCGCCCCGCGAGCTCGGCGAGATCGAAGGGCGTGCCCTGCCCGCCGACGTATTTGCCGGCGAGATTGCGGAGGTTGGCCGGATCAACGACGCCGAAGCTGCCAACCTGCGTCTCGGTCTGCGTCTCGGAGTAGGCGTCGAAACGGAAAAAGTTCACTCCGTCCGAGCTCACCTCGACGAAAGCGAGTTCGAGGAAACTGCCCGCGAATCCGTTCTCGAAGACCGCGAAGTCCCATCCCTCGCCGTCGCCGATGGGTCCGGCGAAGGTGAGGGTGATGCTTCCTCCATCGCCCAGCGAAACGACATCGTAGACGTCGTCGGAAGTTTCCCGGCGAACCGGGCCGAGCGTGTATTCGCCGACGCCGAAGCCCGCATAGCCATAGTCCGGCTGGTCGATCTGCGCGAGACCGCGCACGAGGTCGGAAAAGCCCGTCGCCCAGCCGACGATCTCGGGGTCGGTGTAGGCGACGGCGAGCGAGCCCGGGCTGCCGGCCGCCCCGTCGTAGGGGCCGGCGGCGAGCGAGGGCGGCAGCGCGGACGCGAGGCCGAGGCCCGCGCCCGCGACAGCGAACAGGATTTTCCGCGCGGAGCGCATCGGCGTCAGGCCGCGACGGTGGCGGAGCCGCGGCGCGAACGACGACGCGACGCGCCCGCCGCGAGCGCCGCGAGGCCGGCGAAGGCCGCGGCAGCGGAGGGCTCGGGCACGGCGGCGAAGCTCAGGTTCTCCAGCGCCACGTAGGTAGGCGTGTTGATGCCGAACATGCCGACGTCGCTCGAATCGAAGACCAGCGTGATGGATTTCACGCCGGCGCCGAGGCCGGTGAGATCGACGCTCGTCCAGTCGGAGACGACGTAATCGAGCGCGTTGTTCGAGAAGCGGTAGTCGGCGAGATAATAGGTGACCGCGCCGGTTGCCGCGTTGCTCGCGTCGTAGCCGGTGAAAGTGACCGTGAACCAGTCGGCGTCGTCGCCGGTGGCGCCGCCGAATTTTTTCGCGAAGCCGGAGCCGTCGAGCATCTCACGCGCGGCGTAGGTGTTGTTGGTCAACAGCACCGACTGCGGAGCGACCTCGCCGGCGAAGGTGATCCGGGGCGCCGGATCGTAGGCGCTGTAGTAGGCTACCCCATACACGCCGCTGTTCGGCGTGGTAAGGGAGTAGGCGCTGTATTGGTTGCCAAAACCGGAGGTGGTGGTGTCGGAGGTGTTGGAATACGCGAAGCCCGCCCAGCTCGAGTAGCCGCCGCCAAAATCGGTGAACGTATTGCTGAAGGACGCGCCGCCGCTGATCCAGCCGGCGGAGTTGGTGGCGGGGCCGCCGTTGTAATACGAGGACGCGGCGAGCGAGAGATCGCCGAAATCGAGGACGGCGGCGCCGAGCGGCAGCGCGGCGGACGCGAGGGCGAGGGCCGCGACGGAAGCGCGGACGTTGAAAAGGGAGCGGCGCGCGAGGCGGCCGCCCGGGTTCGTGGTTTTACGGGACATGGCAGTCGGTGGGTCTGGTCTGGGTGCGAGCAGACGACCAGGGGCCGACGTGCTCTCACGCTTCATTTTTGCGATGAAGATTTCGCGTTCGACCGCCCGCAAAAGTTTGGCGGCCGACGCGTGAGGCTATCTCGGAGCGGATCTTCGGACTCCGTGCTTAGCCGGTATCATGCAGATGGGCGGGTCGCGGCGGAGCGATCTCGCGGCACCTTTCGGCGAGGCCCTCGGCTCGAAATACCCTCCGGGTATTCCGTCGCTCGGTCCTCATCGAAATCTGCTCACGATCTCACCCCGCGGCTCCGCCGCCCATCTGCGTGATACCGGCCGGACCTCGCTCCTCGCCTTCACCGGGCTGCTGGACCCGATTGGCTTTGTCCCCGTCGTTCGCCGACGAGGTGGGAGTTTGTGGCACGATACCGCAGCGCAACTGTGGCCGGTTCTCACGGCCTTCCCCGACTTCCGAAAACATGCAAAGAACGCGAACGAACGCCGAGCTTTCGCCCCCGCCGCCGCCCCACGCGAGCCTTGTTCGCCAGCAGATTAAAGCTTGGCAAAAAACGCGTCGTGGCGGGACCGGTAAAAACCCGACGGCGCATCAAACATATCAACATATACGAAAGTAAAGATATGTTTTTGACTACAGAGGGAAAATCGCCTCCCGTCCTGCCCGACGCGCCCTTCCGCGCGCGCACTCGACATTCGACTTTAGACTTTCCGACCTTCGACCTCTTCCGCCCATGTCCGCCTCCTTCGCACCCAAGATGACCTCCGCCGAAATTGAGCTCCGCCGCCTCCTCGCCGAGCGCGTCGCGATCATCGACGGCGCCATGGGCACCA
>CAMLNJ010000142.1 GCA_946481225.1 uncultured Verrucomicrobiota bacterium
ACGCGGAAGAGTTCGCCGCGGAGGGAGAAGAGGGTGCCGTAGGTATCGGGGTTGTTGATACCGAGGCGGGACTCGACGACGGACCAGTCGGCCTGGAGACGGGCGAGGAGGCTGGCGAGGCCGCCGTCGCCGGTGGTGCCGGTGGTGGCGACGGGGAGGTCGTTCTTGAAGTCGCCGAGGGCGCGGGTGCCGATGATGTCGTCGATGAGGTCCTGGCCGGCGGAGGTGCCGAGGAGGCCGGTCTCGTAGTCGTAGCTCTGGACGGCGAGGTAGGTGTATTGGGCGGCGAGGTCGTAGAGGGCCTGGTATTGCGACAGCTCCTCGTTGCGGAGGGTGCGGTAGGTCATGTCGCGGGTGCGGTAGCCCTGGATGACGGCGGCGGCGCGTTGGCGGAAGATCTCGCGCTCGGAGAGAACCTGGTCGGCCTGGGCGATGAGGCGGGAGACCTCTTCGTTGGCTTTTTGGAGTTCGGCGAGGCGGCGGGAGAGCTCGAAGCCGGTGCCGAGGATGCTGTCGAGGAGGCGTTCGAATTCGACGACGTGCTGCTTGTCCTCGTCCTCCCACTCGTATTGGGCGAGGAAGTCCTCGGCTTCGGAGGAGAGGTCGTCGGCCTCGAGTTGGAGGAAGGCGGCCTTGGTCTCGAGGGCGAGGCCGGCGAGGCCCTGGGCGTAGGCGGCGGTGGCGCCGCCGTAGAGGCTGAGGCCGCGGGCGACGGAGGTAGCGTCGATGGAGAAGCCGGCGTCGGTGGGGAAGGCCTCGGCGGTGGCGTCGGCGATGTCGGTGATGAAGCCGGCGGAGAGGTCGAGGAGGGTGGCGGAGGCGGAGTAGGCGAGGGCGGCGTTGAGGTTGGCGGCGGCCTGGTCGAGTTTCGCGGAGGCGTCGGCGTTGGCGTCGTCGTAGGCGGTGCGGAACTCGGTGAAGAGCTGGTAGTCGCGGTCGAACTGGCGCATGAGGCCGTCGAGGTCGTCGGCCGCCTCGCGGGCGTTGACCTGGGCGAGGTAGACGTCGAGGAGGGCGCGCTGGATGGCGCCGGGGCGGGAGCGCGTTCCCATGCCGGAGGCGGCGAACTGCATGAGGCGGTGGGGCGCGATCTTCTGGGTGCGCGTGGTGTATTGGAGCGGGTCCTGGATCTTGTCGTAGACGTTATCGAGCGACCAGGTGGTGAAGGGGTTCATCTCGACCGGCTCGCGGAAGCTGACCGTGAGTTCCGTCGTGGTGTCGACGAGTTCGGAGGGGCGGTCGATGAGGTAGTAGTGGTAGAGGTCGGCGCCGGTGTAGCCCTGTTCGTAGAGTTTTCCGGGGCCGATGTCGCCGGGGTAGGCGGAGCCGAAGAGGTTGAGGAGCTGGTATTCGTAGGCGCGTTCCTGGTCGTCGACGGCGTCGTTGTAGTCATCGAGCGAGTTGTTCTGGTCGCGGAGGAGGCGGTTCATGACGCAGGCCTGGTCGAAGGCGGCCTTGGCGTTGAGGCAGGCGCGGAGGGCGCGCTCGTAGATCTGCTCGAAGTGGGATTGGCCGGACTTGAGGGCGGCGGGGGAGATGTCGAAGGCCATGGCGCCCTTGGCGAGGCCGAGGGGGTTGAGGTGGGCGCATTGGCCGTCGAGGGTGGCCTGGATGTCGAGGGCGCTGGAGACGATCTCGGAGATTTCGGGGACGGTGGTGCGGTCGATGATCTGGATGCCGGTGTGCTGGGGGTTGGTGTCCTTGTCGGGCAGCATGGCGTTGGCGCTGACCCAGTGGTAGTAGGCGCCCTGGCCGGCGCGGGAGGCCCACTCGTCGGTGCCCCAGCGGCGGGTGAGGCCGGTGGTGGAGTTGTATTTGCCGTCGCGCTGGTGTTCCCAGCCGACGGCGGGGTCGTCGCGGTAGGAGGCGCGGGCGGTGATGTCGAGGACGCGGGCGCCGACGCGGGCGACGGCGGCGGCGGCGGCGGCGAACTTGCGCTCGTCCTGATAGTCGACCTGGACGGTCTGGCCGAGGACGTCGACGGCTTCGCTGCGGGGGGTCCAAGTGAAGTGGGGCGAGGCGAGAAGCTTGTAGTAGTTGACGAGGGCGGTGAGGTAGTGGCCGTAGGCGTCGCCGTGGCCCTGCGGGAAGAGGTATTGGGCGTCGGAGGCGTCGAGGGTGCCGTCGGCGTAGGGGCCGCCGGCCTTCTCCTTGATGTCGTAGTTGAGGGCGTAGATGGTTTCGCCGGAATCGATGCCGTTGGTGTAGTTCCAGTAGAGGCGGTTGTAGGAGGGGGCGACGGTGACGCCGGGGCTGAGGAAGTCGTCGCGGCCGCGGAGGAGGGTGAGTTCCTCCTCGATGAGGCCGGGGATCTGGCCTTCGAAGGAGAAGCGGGAGGTATTGACCTCGGAGGCGCCGAGGGCGCCGTCGATGGCGATGGTGGGGTTGTCGGCGTCGTCGGAGGCCTCGTTGCCGAGGGTCATGTAGAGGTCGTTGAGGTAGCCGGCGGTGAGGAGGAGGGTGTCGTTGGTGCCGGGGTCGTCGTAGCCGGCGTCGATGGAGAGGTTTTTCGCGCGGTTGAGCAGGGTCTCGTAGATCTCGATGAGGCCGAAGGCGTCGATGTTATCGAGGGTGAGGGCGACGTCGCCTTCCCAGCGTTTGCCGGCCTGGGTGAGGATGGAGACGTCGGTGGAGACGGGGTTGTTGTAGAGGTCGTCGGTGCGCTGGGTGAAGGGGTTGATGCCGTCGAGGGCGCGCTTGATCCAGGACTCGACGAGCTTGGGCGTCATCCAGCGCGACCAGCCGGTGCCGGCGGCATTGGTCACGCCGTCCTTCGGGCGGTAGCGGAGGGTGAAGTAGTTGTCGCTGAAGACGAGGAGGGGATTGCCGAGGGGCGAGTCGGCGGAGCCGCCGACGATGACGGTGTTGGAGAGAGCGCCGTTGGGCTTGATCCAGGGGGAGCCGGATTTGGCGACCTCGTCGGTCTCGATGGAGGCGTCGACGCGGAAGTTGAGGGACGAGGCGGCGTTGGCGTTGGCGGAGCTGTAGAGGGCGACCTCGATGCGGTTGTCGCCGGCGAGGAAGTAGGTCGGCGCGACGGAATACTGGTAGGTGAGGCCGGAGGGGGAGAGGCCGGAGAGGGCGTCGGAGGAGGCGAGGCCGGAGGGGAGGGCGACGCCGGCGGGAAGGCGCGAGGCGAGGGCGGCGGTGCCGTTGACGTAGAGGACGAAGCCGTCGTGGGCGCCGAGTTCGGCGCTGAAGACGATCTGGGCGGGAACGGCGCCGGAGAAATGGAGCGGGGAGACGGCCTTGGCGACGGCGCCGGGATAGCCGGAGGCGAAGTCGTAGGATGAGTTGTTGATCGCGAAGGTGCGGGCGAACTCGTATTGGGTTGAAGGATACGAAGACGGGAGCGGCGCGGCGGGATTGGTCGCGAGCTGCCAGAGGTCCGTGTCGGCGGTGCCGAGGACGGTGCTCATGGCGTAAGTGTAGGTGGGAGGCTGGACGCCGTCCTGCGGGGCGGCGTAGCGCCACTCGAACTCGTAGTTCTCCGGGTGGGCGGCGAAGTCGCCGCTGTGGCGGAGGGCGGTCTGTTCGTCGAGGGGGTTGGAGGCGGGGAGGGTCTTCAGGTCGCCGGTGTAGAGCTGGGGCGCGACCTGGACGATGGAGACGGTGACGGGTTCGCCGGCGGGGGTGAAGGCGAGGCCGTTGCCGAAGAGGAGGGAGACGTAGCCGGAGCCGGCGCCGGTGGCGGTGAGGGCGTAGCTGTCGACGGCGGTGTCGGAGGACGAGACGGCGGCGAGGGAGGTGGCGCCGACGGTGACGGTCTGGGCGGAGTCGGCGATGTAGGTGCCCTTCTTGGCGGGGTCCTCGATGAAGGTCTCGACGCGGGTGGCGAGGCTGTCGATGGCGTTGGACCACTTCTGGTAGTCGTTGTCGGTGGAGGCGACGACGGCCTTGAGGGAGGCGACGTCGTCGGGACTGAGGACGTTGAGGTGGACGTAGTCCTCGCCGGCGATCTCGTCGACGAATTCGCCGACGAGGGTGAGGCCGCCGAGGTCGCCGAGGTTGGGATCGAAGTAGAACCGCTGCTGGAGATGGGGCGGCAGGAGTTGGAAGTAGGTCTTGCCGGCGTCCTGGGTCGTGGCGGCGGAGGCGGGGAGGGCGGTGAGGCCGACGTTGGCGGCGTTGAGGAGGACGGTCTTGGCGCGGGTGGGGTCGTGAAGGGTGACGCTGGTGACGGCGGCGCCGGACCGGGCGACGGAGCGCTGGTAGAGGACGAGGGCGCTGGTTTGGCCGCGAACCTGGGGGAGGCCGTGGTTGGCGAGGGTGAGGGTTTCGCCGACGCTCATGGTGGGCGCGTCGGAGGGCCAGGCGGGGCGATAGGTGACGGTGAGGGCGGTGCCGGCGACGGGGTCGCCGGCGTAGCTGCCGTCGCTGTTCTTCGGGCGGAGGTAGGGGAGGATCGTGCCTTCGGCGGGCTGGGCGGAGAGGGCGAGGCCGGGGATGAAGAAGCCGGAACGCATCGTGTAATACCACTGCATGCCGAGGCCCGGGGTGGGGGCGGAGGCGCGGATCCAATCTATCTCGAAGGTCTGGCCGGCGACGCCGACGGGATCGAAGCGGAGGAGGTTGATGGTCTTGCCCGCCCAGTTGGAGGAGGATGAGAGCGAGAAGGTGAGCGTCTGCCAGGAGCCGGCGCCGGTGTAGTCGACGCGGAGGGAGCGGGCTTCGGAGGTGCCGCCGTCTTCGTTGCCCCAGAAGAGCTGGGTGCTGACGTTGGCGGAGGCCTTGAAGCGGATCTGGATGGATGGGACAGCGCTCCCGGCGAAGGGCGTGAGGCCGCTGGTGGCGATCTGGGCGTCGCCGGTGCCGTTGGCCGTGCTGGCGTAGGTGCCCGTCGTGGTGGAGAGGGTGGGCGTGGCGATGTTGGCGCGGGTGGTCCAGACGCCGACGGAACCGGTGTTGAACTCGAAGTTGGCGAGCGGGGCGGAGGAGGGGAGGCCGGCGGAGGAGGCGTCCTGATGCGGGCCGCGGTAGACCCAGTCGTAGCCTTTGCGATCCTTGAAGGTGAACTTCGAGTAGTGGGCGGGCGCGCCGTCGGCGAGGGTTTCGGGCGGGTAGGCGTCGGCGTCGGGGGCCACCTCGGTGTTGCGGGTGAGGCCGGAGGCGCCGTCCACGGGGAGCGGGAGCTTGGGCAGCGGCATCGGCGAATTGAGGATGGTCGGCGCGGTGGTGTCGTAGACGAAGGTGTGGGTGGCGTCTTCGCGAAGGACCTCGTAGGCGGCGATGGCGGGGCGGTCGTCGGCGGGGTCGGTGTATTCGAGGAGGACGCGGGGGAGGGAGGTGAAGGCGGAGCCGGTGGTGACGTTGAGGTCGTCGCGCAAGGCGTAGACGCGGCCGTCGAGCATCAGGGCGTGCTCTTCGTTGGGGTTGTAGCCGACCTGGGTGGCGTCGTTCTGGATGTAGACGGTGCCTGCGATCTGCGCGGCGCTCAGGTCGCCGGTGCCGGAATTGGAGGCGAGGACGATCTTCGGGTCGTCGGCGCGCCAGGCGAGGGTGTAGCGGCCGACTTTGGCGGGGACGTAGAAGTCGGAGAACTCGGAGGAGGGGGCGGCAACTTTCTTGAACCACCAGACCTCGAGGGTGGAGGCGCCGGCGGGTAGGGCGTTGACGGGGATGATGGCGCCTTTTTCGGCGGCCTCGATGCCGACGGCGAAGGGGTTCTTGTAGGCAGAGGGCGAATACAAGGTGCCGGCGGATACGTAGCCGGCGAGGGTGTAGGCGGAGGAGGGCGGATCGAGGCGTTCGCCGACGTAGGCGGTGCCGGAGAGGGCCGCGCCGCCGTCGCCTTCGAGGAAGCCGTCGCGGTCGTCGGCCTGGGTCATGAGGCGGACATACCAGACGCCGCCGTTGTCGCCGGTGAACTTGAGGAGGGTGCGGTTGAGCTGGTCGCCGCCGAGGTCGACGAGGAGGCGCTGGGTGAGGGAGTCGATGAGGGCTTCGTCCTGCTCCTCGTCGTCCTGGTAAATGAGGGAGGGGATTTCGCCGCCCTCGAATTTGAGGCCGGTGCCGGTGTCGGCGGAGCTGCCGCCGTGGGCGACGGTGTAGTGGGCGAAGGAGGCGACGTCGTCGGGCCAGGATTGCAGGTATTTGTGGAGGTATTTGGGCCAGTCGAGCTCGAGGCCGGGGGCGAGGCCGGAGGAGGGAGCGATGGCGGCGTCGATGGTCTCGAGCCAGTAGAAGACGACGCGGTCCTCGAGGGTGTTCTCGCGTTCGGCGTAGTAGGCGAGGGTGCCGTCGGGGCGGGCGACGCTGCCGTAGTAGCTGACGGAGTTGGAGGAGGAGGTGCTGTTGACGGGAAGGGCGTTGAGCGTGCCGTCGTCGAGGGCGGGGCGGATCTCGTCGCCGAGGTGGACGGTGAGGGTGGTGGAGTCGGCGGCCTGGGCGACTTCGACGATGTCGGCGCCGAGGAACTCGTGGGAGCCGTCGTCGCGGAGGGCGCCGAGGTATTCGACGATGATGCGTCCGGAGACGTTGTAGGCGTGGAGCTCGCCGACGCCGTTGGTTTTCTCGAACCAGACGGTGCGGAGCTCGGAGGCCGGCTGGGCGTCGGGGTCGGCGGGCGGGGTGGTGCCGACGGCGACGTATTCGGTCGTGACGGTGGGCGGGAAGACGTTGCTGAAAACCGGATTCACCGTGACGATGCGCCCGCTGGGGATGGTGACGCGCGGTCCGTTGAAGCTTTTCTCCGTCCAGTAGAAGGTGCGGACGGGATTGCTGGTGGCGGAGGAGACGGAGAAAGTCTCGTGGACGAAGACGTAGCCGGAGCCTTGCACGGCCTTGGAACGCCACCAGACGTCGACCTGGCCCGCCTGGGAGGCGAAAACGCACCGGGCGTGAGGACTGTAATAGTAGGACGAATACACGCCGTCCGCGAGGGCCGGGACGATGACGCCGCCGGTGTTGGGGATGGGCTGGCCGGTGGAGTCGACGAGCGTGCCGGTATAGCTCTCGCCGGGGCGGACGGGCTCGGCGCGCCAGAAATCGGAGGCGGTGGCGATGGTGGCGCCGGCGGAGTCGACGTAGCTGGCGGGCGGGGTGATGCGGTCGCCGAGGAAATAGCGCGGGACGCCGGAGGCGAAGGCGGTGCCGATGCTGGCGCGTTGGAGGACGACGGTGGCGGAGGACGGGTAGCGCGTGACGAGGTCGGTGGAGTTGGGGACGGTGTCGATCCCGATGGGGTCGGCGGAGCCGGAGGTCTCGACGGCGTTTGAAAACTGGGGTGTGGTGGTGAGCTCGCCGGTGGGAGTGCCGGAGGGGCCGACGGGGATGCCGCCGGCGCGATAGCTGAGGTTGTTGGAGACGCCGCCCTTGATCTCGTATTGGGCGCGGAGGGGG
>CAMLNJ010000143.1 GCA_946481225.1 uncultured Verrucomicrobiota bacterium
CGTTTCCTCCTCTTGGAGCTTCCGCACCGCGGGGTTATCCATGCGCCAGGTGGCCATGATATCCTTTTCTCCTTCTCCGGGCGTGGAGCGCGTGGCGCATCCGGCCAGAACGAGCGGGGAGAGAAAGGCCGCGATTTTAACGAAGTGCATGCAGGGGCGTGTGTTTCGTCCTCCGCCGCCCGGGATTGTTCCGGTGCGTTGGTCGGAAACAAGCCCTACCACGGGAGGTGTTCCGTTTGCATTCGGAAACGCCACGTCAGCGCGCCGACGTCGGGCTGAAGTTTTTTATCGAAACCGAAACGCAAACGTTGTGTCGACGTGCCGCCGTTCACATGAAGCGCGACCAGCGCCAAGTGATACTCCTGCGGCCACAGGGCGCCGAGCTGGATGGCGAAGGCGCCGTCCCTCACCCCGACAGGATAGGTTTCGGCGTGATGATCGGTTTTGTTACGGACAGGATAAACATACGCGACGACCGCGTAAGGGGCGATGTCGCCACGGACTTTGCCCGCGAGATGAAGAGCACCGCGGACATTCGAAAATTCTACATCCTCGAATCCGCCCCCCGTGTTTTTCCACCGCCCGTGATTCGATCCCGTGAAAAGCGGGTGCGCCGCCAGCCATAGCGCGGAAGCGCGGCTCAAGAGGGTCGGATCTCCGCCGCCCCATATCTCCTGTCGATAGGTGTGGTTTCCGCCTCCCATGAGCGAGGTGCCCCAGCTCTGTTCCGCCCGACTGCCCGCATCGTGCGGAAGACCCAAGCCGTGGCCGAGCTCGTGGGCGATGCCGCCCAGATACCAGCTGTTGAATTTGGCCACCGTTTGCTCCAACCGCGGAGAATAATGTTCCGTATAGACGATCCGCCGATTCGTCTGGGTGAGCAGGAGCGGATCAAGCAGCTCGCAGTCGGCCGCGTGACACAGGCCGGAACGCTGACTGTTTCCCCAGGCGCCGTAATAAGGCGCGTGAAACACATAGCGGCCGTCCGGCTCCTTGCGGCAGAGCCCGTGGATCACGAGCACGTGCTCGCGGTCCATATCGACGATGCCTTTGAGCGCCGCGCGAATCTCCCGCGTGGGCGTTTTGCCGTCTTCGTAACTGTAGCGACTCGCGGGGTTTCTGCCTCGGACCATGTGCAGCACAAGGCGGCCGTCCTTCCGCTCCAAAGGCAGACCACCGGTTTCCACTCCAAGTCGCGCCAGCCCGTCGCGGTAAAAATCGCTCACGTCGGTCATCACTCGATCGAGCCGCTCGGCGTAATCGGGGAGGGGGTCGCGATCTTGCGGATAAAAATAGACCACGCGCAGCAGATTGCGCGCGTCGCGATGTCCGTCGTGATAAGCCGCGATGGTGGGTTGGACGGAGGCGAGCAACTCGCGGCCGGCCGGATTGTCCGCAAGGGAAGGGGCGGATCCGGGCGAAGGAGGGCCGACGTTTGTGGCCGGCGATTCAGGCATGCCCGCCACCGTGGCGTCGGCCTCGATCTTGGCGCGGATCCTGGCCAGGGCCTTCTCGAACGTGTCCGGGCTGTTCCAGCCAAGGGGAGAGGCCGGCGATTCGACGCGAAAATCAGCCGCGGATGCCGGAGTGACGAAGAAGAAGAGCGAGGCGGAAAAGAAGACGAGCGAACGGTGCCTTAGGGTGTGTCTGGGAAAGAATTCAGACCATCGCTGGCGCTCTGCGAGTGGAGGGAGAAAGGGCACTGGGCCGGCGTTGACCTCGGCGGCACGACCCGCTGGGTCGCCTCCGCCTCGGTCGCCTTGGCCGAGCACCCATTCTCCTCTCACGCTGGCCCGACTTCTTTCCCAGACACACCCCAGGCGACGATCACGAGGAAAGCCAAGCATGGGAATGCGAAGGAGGCGCATCGAGGACGGCTCAGCGGCCGAAGCGCCACCAAGGGCGTTTGGCGGCGGGGGCGGGGTTGGCGACGGATGCGGCGGCGGGGACTTGATTCGCCGCGATCTTCCGGTCCGTAACCGCTCCGGGGATTCCCTTTTCGTCGCACGGCACCCAGCAGTAGACGCGGCGCGGCGGCGCCGTGAGCGCATCTTCGAAGCGCATCGCCTGCCAGTTCACTCCGCCCGGGCCGTTCATCGTGTCGTTGTTCTTAACGACTTCGCCGTTCTTGAGAATGTAGAGCGAGGCGTTGCGCAAAAAGCCGGACACCGCCTGCGGCTCGAATCGATCCTTGGGGAACACCGCCTCGTGATCCGGCGTCTCGAGCTGGGCGTTGCCCACGGTATCCATCACGAGCCATTCGGCGTTGAGGTTGAAAAGTCGCACGTTCGACAAGAGGTCGAGGGCCGGCAGTTCATGGCGCGCGTGGTGGTCGAGGGAATCGCGCAGCGTGCCTGCGTTCGCAACGACCTCGCCGCCCGGGTTGAAGTAACAGATCGCTTCCGGGTGCAGGAGGGCGCGACGGGAGAGCGCGAGGAGAAATTCGAGTTCGTGGCGTGGATCGCGGTCGGCCGGGAAGACCTTGGCGTCCGGCCCGGCTCCAAGCACGTAGCTGAGGCGCAGGCGCAGGAAGGCGCCGTGGGTGGGCACCGATTCCTTTGCCTCAGGCCAATGCCATGCCTGCTGCACCGCGCGTTCGAGGTTCCCCGGGAATGTATGCGGTCCAAAGTGGCCCATGCTCCAGGAGGCGAAAAGCATCGGTTCCGTCTTGGGATCCCCCATGGCGTCGGGCCACGCGCGCGGAACCGTGTCGAGGCTGACGTAGCCGTTCACCTCGGGGCGATAGGCGATGACGGCGTTTTCGCCGGAGATCGCCCATTCGTCCGCGGCGGGGTTTTCCTTGAGAAACGGATGCTCGGCAAAAAACGACCTCAGCTCGGAAAGCGTGATCGGGGACCGGCTGAGCACGACGACCCCTTGCGGAAAGAAGCCTTTCATCACGGGAGGTTTTAGACACGGCGGCGAACTGGCAATCGTCGGATGGTGGTTGGGGAAACGAGTTTTCGGGGAGGCCGTGGTTCGGGCAGCGGAGGGTAGGGAGAAAAGAACGGTTGAGAAAATCCGGGGCCCGGCTCGAAGCCGGGCGCGGAGTTGCCAGCGCCGTAGGGCGTGTTTCACCCTCGGTGCTCTATGACGCTCACTCTCGTTGTCCTGGCCGCCGGCATGGGCTCCCGCTACGGCGGGCTGAAGCAGATCGACCCGATGGGGCCGAGCGGCGAGACGGTGCTCGACTACACGGTGCATGATGCGGTGCGGGCGGGCTTCGGTCGGGTGCTCTTTATCATCCGCCGGGATTTTGCGGACGCGTTTCGCACTTCGGTGGGCGGACGCTTCACGGGAAAGATCCAGGTCGATTATGCATTTCAGCAGCTCGACATGCTGCCGGAGGGTTTCGCGGTGCCGGAGGGACGCGAGAAGCCATGGGGCACGGGACACGCGGTGTGGTGCGCGCGCGAGTCGCTGCACGGCCCTTTCGCGGTGGTGAATGCCGACGATTTCTATGGAGCGGGCTCGTTGCGCGAGCTGGCGGAGTTTTTGCGCGGAGATGGTGCGACGGCGGAGCAGGCTGGGGCGGGGCTCGGCGTTCCCAGCTATGCGATGGTGGGGTTTCCGCTCGGGAACACGCTTTCGGAGAACGGAGCGGTGTCGCGCGGCGTGTGCGCGGTCGGCGCCGACGGATTCTTGCGCAACATCGAGGAGCATACGGGCATACTCGCGAGCGATGTAGGCGCGGGTCGGCGCTACGATCCGGCGACGCCGGTCTCGATGAATTGCTGGGGCTTTGATGCGAAGGCGTTTTTGCCGCAGCTCGATGCGGCTTGGCGGGAGTTTGTCGCGATGCGGGGCAAGGAACCGAAGGCGGAGTTTTATCTGCCTGCGGCGGTGAACGGCCTCGTGCAGGCGGGGGCGGCGCGGGTGAAGGTGCTGCCGACCGCGGACAACTGGTTCGGTGTGACCTACCGCGAGGATAAGCCGCACGTGCAGGCGGCGCTGGCGGCTCTGGTGGCGAACGGGACCTACTCGTCGCCGCTGTGAGGAACGGATTTTAACGCAGAGACGCAGAGGCGCGGAGAGCAGGGACGGAAAAAGCGCGCTCCACGCCGGGGGGACTTTGAATTTTACTCGGGATCGGCTTCGGCGGTTTCGAATAATCGGGCGCTGCATACACGGAGCGGAGCCCATTTCCGCCGCTTGCACGCCCGGCTCTTTCGTTCGCGGCCTCCGCGACTGTGCGCCTTTGCGTTAAATTTTTCCGGCTTTTTTGCGTTTTTCGCGTTTTAAGTCGGGGCATGAGTTCGTGGACTTTTTCCCATCCCAAGGCGGACGTGTATGTGCCCTCGGGCGGCGACGCGGCGGCGGCGCTGGCGCGGGTGACGCACCTTTGCGTCGCGGCGCATCAGGACGACATCGAGATCCTGGCTTATGACGGGATCTGCGACTGCCTCGACTCTCCGGAAAAAAAGGCCTTCGGCGGCGTGGTGGTGACGAACGGCGCGGGATCGCCGCGGACGGGGGCGTATTCGAACTTTACCGACGAGCAGATGCAGGCGACCCGACGCGAGGAACAGCGCGCGGCGGCGCGGATCGGCGGCTACGCGATCCAGATCCAGCTGGCGCATCCCAGCGCGGAGGTGAAGCGGCCGGGGCACGCGGGGGTGGCGGCGGATTTGACGGCTATTTTCGGCGGTTGCGAACCGGAGGTCGTTTATCTGCACCAGCCGGCGGACAAGCATGACACGCACGTGGCGGTGTTTTTGCGTTGTTTGGAGGCGCTGCGGGCGCTGCCGGCGGAGCGACGGCCGCGGCGCGTGATCGGCGCGGAGGTATGGCGCGATCTTGATTGGCTGGTGGACGCGGACAAGGTGGCGCTCGACAGCGGGCGTAGGCCGGAGCTGGCGGCGGAATTGCTCAAGGCTTTCGATTCGCAGGTGACCGGTGGGAAACGCTACGACCTCGCGGCGCTGGGGCGAAGGCTGGCGCACGCGACCTTCCACACCTCGCATGCGACGGATCGGCTCGCGGGCATCACGTGGGCGATGGATTTGACTCCGCTCGTGGCGGACCCGACGCGGGATGTCGCGGACTTTACGCTGGCACACATCGATCGGTTGCGGGCCGACGTGGCGGAGCGGCTGGCGCGGTTTCGGTGAGGCGGCAGGGCGGAGTTTTAACCGCGGATCGCGCGGATGGGCGCGGATGCCGATCCGTGGGATCCGTGGTGAAGATGGAGAAAGGGAACGGGCGCAAAGCGGGTTGGCGTTTGCCATTACGGGCCGGGCCGCTTTGTGAGGGGCAATGAATGCCGTGAAACGCATGTGGATCGTGGTGCTTGGGATCGGCGCGATGGTGGCGGCGGCGCGCGGCGCCGAATTGGCGTGGGTGGAGTTGGTGACGAGCGCCGCACCGGAGCAGGCGGCGGTTTTCTACGAGAGAACCTTTGGCTGGACGACCGAGCGGAGCGGGCAGGGGGCGTGGGATCCGGTGAGGTTCTCGCGCGGCGGGCGCGTGGTCGCCGGCGTTTCCCATCGGGCGGGCGAACGCCTGGCCAGGGCGCGCGGGCGCTGGGTCGCCTATTTTGCCACGTCCGATTTTGCCGTGGTGGAAAAGGCGACTTTGGCGGAGGGCGGGGTGGTGTTGGCGGCCGAGCATTCCGGGGCGGCGCCGGGCGCCCGACAGGCGCTTCTGGCGGACGGGCAGAATGCGGTTTTCGGGGTGATCGTGCGCGGCGCGGGGACGATGGAGCCGGGGCGCGGTTTCTGGCCGGTGATGCTGGCCACGGACACGCCGGCGGCGGCGAAGTTTTATCGGCAGGTTTGGGGCGGGGATGTGCGTCAGGAGGCGCGCACGCCGATTTTTCCGGGGGACTTTTTGCTGACGGACGGCGAGCGGGCCTGGGCGGGGGTGCAGCCGGCCAGCGTGGGCGGGCGCGCGGGGTGGCTGGTTCTGATCGGGGTGGCCGACATCGACGCGACCGTGAAGGTGGCGCGACGTGAAGGCGCGCGCGTGTGGAGGGAGCCTGTCGTGGACCTGATCGGAGGCCGCGTGGCGGTGTTATCGGATCCGATGGGCGTGGTCTTCGGTCTCTATGAGACGCTGCCGGTAAAGCCGGCGAGGGCGGAGACGTCGGGCGAGACGTTCGAGGTGGAGGGACTTTCCAAATGAAGACGAATAGCAGGCCGGGGATCGGCGACTTTGGCGGCGTGGCGCTGGTATTGATCGGTGCGTTGCTGCTTTTGGGGTGCGCCACGGGCGGCGGAGCGGCCGGGGCAAGTGCTAAGGCCGCGCCGGCGGCGGCCGGGCTGGCGGAGCGGGACTTTTACGCCGAGTGGTATGACTCGACGGCGGTTGTGCTGCCGCCTCCGCCGGCGGAGAAGGCGCGGCGCTGAGGTGAGCGCCCGCGAGCGGGCGGCCTACAAAAGAAAAGCCGCCTCGTGCGGAGGCGGCTTGGGGAGAGAGACGATCGAGACTCGGACTCAGGCGCGGCCCATGTAGGAGCCGTCGGCGGTGGAGACCTTGATGAGCTCGCCTTCCTTGATGAAGAGGGGGACTTGGACGATGAGGCCGGTCTCCATCTTGGCGGGCTTCTGGACGTTGGAGGCGGTGTCGCCCTTCACGCCCTCGGCGCTCTCGACGATCTTAAGCGTGACGGAAGAGGGCAGCTCGATCGTGAGGGGCTTTTCGTCGACGTAGAGGACTTCGACTTTGCCATTGGGAACGAGGTAGTTCTTGAGGTCGCCGATGAGGGTGGCGGGGAGCTCGACGGTCTCATAGGTCTCAGGGTCCATGAACGCGAAGGAATCGCGATCGGCGTAGGAGAACTCGAGGGTCTTGTGTTCCGTGGGGAGAAGCTCGACGGTGTCGGTGGAGTTGAAACGTTGGTCGAGCGACTTGCCGTAGCGAAGGTTGCGCATCTTCATCTGCACAAAGGCGCGGAGGTTGCCCGGCGTGCGGTGCTGGGTTTCCATGACGAGGTGGGCCTCGCCGTTGAATTTGATCACCTGGCCTTTGCGGATGTCGTTGGCTGCGGGCATGAGAGGAGCGGGTTTTGCGATTGGGTTTTGTGTCGAGAAAAGGAAAAGGGTTAGCGCCCGCCTGCGGGGAGAGTCAAGGGCGGTGCGGATTCAACTTTCGCGAAGGCGGGCGCAAAACCGGCGCGGCTGGGGCCGGGCAAAGAGGGCGGCTCAGGGCAGGGTGACGTCGCGCAGCTCGAAGGTTTGCACGGAATCGGCGGAGAGGGAGAGCTCGAAGCGGCGGTCGGCGAGTCCGATCAGTGCCCACAGCACGCGCTGCTGCCCGTCCGGCAGCTCCTGTCCGATCTCGACGGCGCGCACCATGAGCTCCTCGGCCAGGGCGCTCTGGCCTC
>CAMLNJ010000144.1 GCA_946481225.1 uncultured Verrucomicrobiota bacterium
CAGCGCGATGTCCTCGAGAGCGAGTTTTTCGAGCGAAACCACAAGCGGGCGGCTGCCGCGCTTGAGCTGTTTCACGCGTCGGGACACGACGTTGATCAGGATATTGGGGTCGTCGATGACTCGACGGGCGGCTTGTAGGTAATCGTCTCTCATAAAAGCGGGGGCGTTGGATGGCGGAACCGAGCGGCTGACTTCGGCATTCTAGAAATGCTTTCGCCTGATCGCGATGGAATACCGCGTCTCGCCACGCGGAAGCAGGCAAGGGCTTCGCCCGCCATGCGCTTGCCCGGTGAATTAAACGCGGAATCCGCGATGGCGAGGACACGCCCGCCCCGACGGACAAGGGACGAGGTCAGGGTTCGCCGATGAGCTCGGCGGGCGTGCGTCCTCGGGCGCGGAGGGTGGCGAGGGAAAGGGCGTCGTGGCGCTTGGCGAGGCGAACGCCGTGTTCGTCGGTGAGGAGCGGGGCGTGGTGGTAGGCCGGAAGCGGCGCGCGGAGGGCCTCGAGAAGGAGAATCTGCCGGAAGGTGGAGCGGATGAGGTCGGCGCCGCGGACCACCTCGGTGACGCCGAATTCGGCATCGTCGACGGCGCAGGCGAGCTGGTAGCTGGGGAAGCCGTCTTTACGCCAGACAAGGAAGTCGCCGACGTCGCGCCCGCAGGTGGCGCTTTGCAGGCCGTAGTGGCCGTCGGTGAAGGCGACCACGCGTCCGTCGGGCACGCGGAAGCGCCAGTTGGTCGCGAGGCCGACGGCATCGAGCGGCGGGAGCGGGGCGTCGGAGGGCGGACGCCAGGCGGCGGGGTAGAGCGGCTCGTCGAAAGAGCCGGGAGCCAGGAGCGGGGAGCCAGGAACCGCGGAAGCGGAGAGGGCAGGGAGCGAGGAACCGCCAGACAGCGGGCGGAGCGCTGGCGGAGGCGTTGCCTCGTGCGGCGCCGACAAGGCCTCGGCGAGGTCCTTGCGCGAGCGACGGCAGGGGAAGATATGCCCGGCGGCGTGCAGGCGGGCGAGGGCGGCGCGGTAGCGGTCGAGACGGGCGGACTGGACGACGACGGGCTCCTCCCAGCGGAAGCCGAGCCAGGCGAGGTCCTCGAGGGCGGCGGAGGTGAACTCGGGGCGGCAGCGAGCGGTATCGAGGTCGTCAATACGCAGGAGGAGGCGTCCGCCCGCGGCGCGCGCGCGGGCGGCGGCGAGGGCGAAGGTGCGGGCGTGACCGAGGTGCAGGCGACCGGTGGGCGAGGGGGCGAGACGACCGAGGTAGGAGTTGTGGGCGGGGAGCACGGAACGAGGAGCGGAAGACCCGAGGGCTGGCCCGGTGTTTTGGAACCGCGAATAAAAAGTGCCAACGGCCTTTTCGCTTGGGGCTGGCGCCGTGGAGGCGGGGCAGGCCGGAGGGGTGGCGGGGGAGGGGCCCCACGAATCGCGAGGCGCGCGGCCCCATTCTTAGCCGGCCGCGCGCGGTGCTATTTTCGGCGTATCAACCCACCGCGCATATGTCCTACGATTCACCCGCCGAAAAACAACTCATCGCCTGGCTCAACGACGCCTACTCCATGGAGCAAGGCCTCGCCCAGGTTTTGCAAAACCACGCCGACGACGCAAAGGACCTTCCCGACGTCCGTGAGAAGGACCTGCAACACCTCTATGAGACGCGACGACACGCGGAGAAGATCGAGCGGTGTCTCGGCTATCTCGGTGAGAAACCGTCCGCGGTGAAAGGCGCGATGGGAACCGTGATGGGCAAGGTGCAGGGCGTGGCCACGGGCGTGTTCCGCGACGAGATCATGAAAAATTTCATCTCGGACTACGCGATGGAGCACTTCGAGATCGCGTGCTACCGCTCCTTGATCGCGGCGGCGGACGAAGCGGGGCGGCCGGAAATCGCGCAGCTCTGCGACGATATTCTGCAGGAGGAGCTGGCGATGGCGCGATGGATGGAGCATCGCATCCCCGATGTGGCGAAGATGTCGCTCGCGCAGGCTCCGGCGGCGAAGTAGGAGAGTCCCGTGAAGGGCGGAAAGCCGGGACCTGAAACCCGGAATTCCGGTGACGCGAAGGCGGGAGGGCGGCGTTTTCCGCCCTTGCAGGGCGGCGCGCGGGGCGGTGTGGTTGCGGGTTTCCATTTTACCGAACCGCCACCGCCATGTCCGCCCTTGATGACGTCAAAGCCCTGATCCCGCATCGTCCGCCCTTCTTGTTCGTGGACGAGATCGTCTCGGAAACCGCCGAGGGACTGGTGGCGAAGCGCACCTGGCGGGCGGACGAGGATTTTTATCGCGGCCACTACCCGAACGCGCCGATCACGCCGGGCGTGTTGCTCTGCGAAGCGGTGTTCCAGACGGGGGCGCTTTTCATGGCGAAGCAGGCGCAGGCGGCGGGCGCGGCGCCCGGCTCGGGCGTGCCGCTGCTCTCGAAGATCGCGGACGTGCGCTTCCGCACGCCGATCTATCCGGGCGACACGATCCTGATCGAGGTGAAGAAAAAGGAGGTCGTGGCGGGCTTCACGATGATGGGCGGCGCGATCAAGAAGGCGGACGGCACGCGTGTGCTGAATGTCGATTTCACCGTGGCGTGGAAGACGCCCGAGGGGCGGCCGGAGACCGCGACCCCGCAGCAGGCGCAACAGCAGCAATAAGCGCAGGACGCGATCCCGATGCCCGACTTTCTTCAGCTGACCGGCAAGACCTTCCTCGTCCAGGGCGTGGCCAACCGCAAGAGCGTGGCCTGGCATGTGGCGAAGACGCTCGAGGAGCAGGGGGCGCGCGTGGTCTACGCGGTGCGCTCGGAGGCCCGGAAAAAGTCGCTCGAAACATTGCTGGCCGGAAGGCCGGTCTTCGTGTGCGACGTGGAGGAGGAGGGCGCGGCGGCGCGGCTGGCGGGCGAGGTGGCGGCGGCGGGTTTCGCCCCGCTGCACGGATTGGTGCATTCGATCGCCTTTGCGAACTACGCCGAGGGCTTCAAGCCCTTCCACGAGACGAAGCGGAAAGATTTTCTCCAAGCGACGGCGATCTCGGCTTTCTCGCTCGTGGAACTGGCCGACGCCTTCAAGCCGCACTTCGCGAAAAACGCCTCGGTGGTGACGATCGGCATCTCCTCGCTGCTCGTGACGCCGGACAATTACGGCTACATGGGGCCCATCAAGGCGGCGCTGGAGTCGGCGACGCGTTTCCTCGCGAAGAGTTTTTCGGCCGAACCGGCGGTGAGCGAAGTGCGTTTCAACGTGATCGGCGCGGGTCCGCTGAAGACGAGCGCCTCGGCCGGCATCCCGGGCTACCTCGAGAGTTATCTCTACGCCGAGAAACTGACTTTCCGAAAGCGCAACCTCTCCACCCAGGAAGTGGCGGACCCGGTGCTTTTCCTGCTGAGCGAGCGCAGCAGCGGGATCAACGGCACGACGCTGACGATCGACGCGGGGTTGGGCTCGAACTATTTCGACAAGGACATCATCCGGCTGGCGATGCGGATGGAGACGCCGCCGCCGGCGAAGGGCTGAGCGCGTGGACGCGAGGGTGTAAAAGAGAGCCGACATGAAGTTTCACCATACCGTCATCGAATCGCTGGCCACGGCGCTGCCGTCGGAGGCCCTGACCTCGACGGAGATCGAGCATCGGCTGGCGCCGCTGTATCAGCGGCTGCGTTTGCCCGAGGGCCGTCTGGAGCTGATGACGGGCATCCGCGAGCGGCGCGTGTGGCCGGCGGGAACGCGTCCCTCGGATGCCTCGGCGGCGGCGGGGCGGGCGGCGTTGGCGAGGTCGGCGATCAAGGCCGAGCAGGTGGAGCTGTTTATTCACGCGGCGGTATGCCGGGACATGCTGGAGCCGGCGACGGCAAGCTTCGCGCATCGCAAGATCGGGCTGCCGAAGACGGCGCAGATATTCGATCTCTCGAACGCGTGCCTCGGCTGGCTGAACGCGCTCACGGTGGCGGCCGGGCTGATCGAGAGCGGACAGATCAAGTGCGCGTTGGTGTGCTCGGGGGAGAACGGAGGCCCGCTCGTGGAGCAGACGATGAAGACGCTGCTGACGGCTCCGCTGGATCGGAACGGAATCAAACCGTATTTCGCGAATCTGACCATCGGCTCGGGCGCGGTGGCTGCGGTGCTTTGCCACGACTCGCTGTTGCCGGCGGGCGCGCGGGCGCACCGGCTGCGCGGCGGCGTGGCGCGGGCGGCGACGGCGCACAGCGAGCTCTGCCAGGGCGACACGCACGGGGCGGATTCGCTCGCGATGCAGACCGACAGCGAGGCGTTGCTCGTGGCGGGCATCGAGCTGGCGCGCGAGACCTGGGCGGCGTTCACCGCGGAGTTTGGCGACGGGTTTGACCGCACGATCTGCCATCAGGTGGGCAGCACGCATCGGCGGAAGCTCTACGAGGCGCTGGGGCTGGATCTCGCGAAGGATTTCTCGACCTTCGAAACGCTGGGCAACACGGGCTCCGTGGCGCTGCCGGCGACGTTGGCCGGCGCGGTGGAGGCGGGCGCGGTGAAGGCGGGCGACCGCGTGGCATTGCTCGGCATCGGTAGCGGGCTGAACTCGCTGATGCTGGCGGTGGATTGGTGAACGCGGCGAGGGCACCCTGATGACCACGACGTATTTTTCGCCACGGAAAACCCTGAGTTCCTGCACAGAGGGCACGGAGGGCCGAGCCGAGAGCAGATCATGAGCACTTTCTCTTTCCCCGTGAACTCCGTGTCCGTGCTCCGCGCCCACCGCGGTCCAAATTTCTGATTTCGTAATGAACGTGGTCCCCGACTGGCTCAAGCCGCTGTATCCTTTCACGCCTAAGCGCTTCGCCACGCCGGGCGGCGCGCAGATGAGCTACCTCGACGAGGGATCGAGCGTCGCGCAGGGCGAGGCGGTGCTGATGTTGCACGGCAATCCGACCTGGTCGTTTTATTACCGCGAGTTGGTGAAACTCCTTGCACCGCGCTTTCGCTGCGTGGTGCCGGACCACATAGGCATGGGGCTTTCGGAGAAGCCGGAGAACTATCGTTACACGCTCGCGCAGCGCATCGACGACGTGGCGGCGCTGGTCGCCGAGCTGGGTCTGAAACGCGTGCATCTGGTGGTGCATGACTGGGGCGGCGCGATCGGTTTCGGCTTCGCGGCGCGCCATCCGGAGTTGATCGGGCGCATCGTGATCCTGAACACGGGCGCGTTTCCCTCGAAACGCATCCCGGCGCGGATCGCGCTATGCAAAACCCGCTTTCCGGGCACGGCGCTGGTGCGCGGCCTGAACGGCTTCGCCGGGCCCGCGACATGGATGGCGATGGGACGCCGGGCGCTGACGGCGGACGAGAAGCGGGGTTATCTGCTGCCCTACGATTCGTGGGCGAACCGCGTGGCGGTGGACGCCTTCGTGAAGGACATCCCGATGGACGAGTCGCACCCGAGCTGGCCGGCGCTCGCGGCGACGGCGGCGGGCGTGGAGAAGTTTCGCAAGAATCCGGTGCTGATCGTGTGGGGCGGACGGGATTTTTGCTTCAACGACTCGTTCTACGCCGAGTGGCGCCGGCGTCTGCCGGATTCGGACGCGCTGTATATCGCCGACGCCGGGCACTATGTGATCGACGACGCGCGCGAGGAGGCGCTGGAGCGGATCGAGAAGTTTTTCCGCGTGACGTAGGCGTGGCGGGGAAGCGAGCCGCGCTCGCACCGGGCGCGTGCCAGCTGGCCAAGGCCACGGCCGGCATGGGCCGCGGCCTTGGTGAACGCCGCCCGTCAGGCGCGGCCGTAGAGCGCGCCGAGCTCCTTGAGATAAGGCGCGGACTGGCTCTGAAGGGCGGCCAACCGGGCGTCCGAGTAGCGCCACTGCCAGTTGCCGGCGGCGACGCCGGGGGTGTTGAAGCGGGCTTCGCCGCCGAGGCCGAGGAGGTCTTGAAGCGGCAGGATGGCGAGGCGGCTGACGGCGCCGTAGGCGGCGCGGATAAAGTCCCAGCCGACCTGCGAGCCGTCGACGCGGAGGTAGCGGCGGACGTGGTCCTGCTCCTTTTGCGAGGCGGAGCGATACCACCCGAGGGTGGTATCGTTGTCGTGAGTGCCCGGATACACGACGGCGTTCGCGACGAGGTTGTGCGGGAGGTAGAGGTTGGAGGCGTCGCCGCCGAAGGCGAATTGGAGGATGGTCATCCCGGGAAGGCCGCAGGCGTCGCGGAGTTCGCGGACGCTGTCGAAGAGATCGCCAAGGTCCTCGGCGATCAGACGCGCGTCGGGGAGCGCGCCTTTGATGGCGTGAAAAAATGCGAGGCCGGGACCTTGTTTCCATTCGCCGGTCCTGGCGGTGGCGGCGTCGGCGGGGATCGACCAATAGGTGTCGAAGGCGCGGAAGTGGTCGATGCGGACGATGTCGCAGAGGGCGAAGTTTGCGCGAAGGCGCTCGATCCACCAGCCGTAGCTCTCGGCGGCGTGTCTTTCCCAGGCGTAGAGCGGATTTCCCCAGAGCTGGCCTTCGGCCGAGAAGTAATCGGGCGGAACGCCGGCGACGGCGAACGGGGCGCCGCTGTCCTGATCGATTTGAAAAAGGTCGGGGCGGGACCAGACGTCAGCCGAGTCGCGCGCGACGAAAATCGGGGCGTCGCCGATAAGCGTGATGCCTCGCTGGCGGGCGGCGCCGCGGACCAACGCCCATTGCCCGAAAAAGAGATACTGGAAAAAAGCGTGGGCCTCGGCGCGGGCGGCGACGGAAGCGGGCAGGGCGCTTTTGCGCGCGCGGGCGAGGAAGCGCTGTTCGGCGGGCCATTGCCACCACGGCAGGCCCGCGTGGTGGTCCTTGAGGGCGAGAAAGAGCGCGTAACCCTCGAGCCAGGACGCGTGGGCTTGGCGGAAGGCGGCGAAATCGCCGTAGGGCAGACCGGAGAAGCGGCGGGCCTTGGCGGCCTCGTAGGCGCGAAAGAGAACCGGCCACTTGGTGACATAGAGCCAGCCGTAGTCGACGCGGTCGGCCGGCAGCCGGCGGAGCTCGCGGAGATCGGAATCATCGAGGAGGCCGGCCGAGACCAACGCGGCGAGGTCGATGAGGTAAGGGTTGCCCGCAAAAGACGAAAAACACTGGTAAGGGGAATCGCCATAGCCGGTGGGCCCAAGCGGGCAGACCTGCCAGTGGCTGATTCCGGCGGCGTGAAGAAAGTCGAGAAAGCGGGACACGTGACCGTCGAGGACGCCGATCCCTTGATCGCCCGGGAGGGAGGTCGGATGGAGAAGAACCCCGGCGTGGCGGGTTTTCAGCCAATCGAAAAGCGGAGCTTGGGGAGCAGCCGGGATGGCCGGATTATGATTAGACATAATATTTATTGT
>CAMLNJ010000145.1 GCA_946481225.1 uncultured Verrucomicrobiota bacterium
GCGCCGAGATAGTTGCTCACCACGACGTCATACGCGCCGGCCTGCCCGGGCGTGAGATTGTTCAGGACCAGCGAGGACGAGGTTCGACCGATCAACGGCTCGCCGTTTTTGCGCCATTGATAGGCGAGCGGCCCGGTGCCGGCGCTCGCCGCCACCGTGAACATGACGCTGGAGGATTCAGTCCGGGTCTGGCCAAGAGGATGGATCGATATGGTCGGCGTCCGATCACCCGCGGCGTCGCGCAAGACATAGGACCGCGTCCTTCCTGCATCGATGGAGAATCCTTGGCCAAGCCATGCAGGCACCTGGAGCGTTCCGCTACCACTTTCGTCCTGCCCCCAGGCGACCGCGGTGCCGTCGGCTTTGAGCGCGCACGAGTGGGAAGAACCCGCCGCGACGGCGATCACTCCCGACAACCCGGCGGGCGGGGTCGCGTAGCCCGCGTAACCCCAACTCGCGAGCATGCCGTCCGATTTCAAAGCGAGGGAATGGTAGTAGCCGCCCGCGACCGCGACGACCCCCGACAGGCCTGCGGGCACCGTGGCCTGGCCGTAGGAATTCAGGCCCCAGGCGACCACCCTGCCATCATTCTTGAGCGCGAGCGAATGTCTTGGCCCCGCGGCGACCGCGATCACGCCGGAGAGTCCGGTCGGCACGGTGCACTGCCCGTCATCATTGTTCCCCCAGGCAAAGACGACGCCATCACGCCTCAACGCGACCGTATGGTTATAACCCGCCGCAATCGCGACCACCCCCGAAAGCCCCGCCGGCGGAGCCGTATAACTCGGAGTGCCCCAGCCCGTGATCGTGCCATCGGAGCAAAGGGCGAACGAATGGAAATACCCCGCCGCGACGGCGACGACGTCGGTCAAACCGGCGGGAACGGTGCTTTGAGAGTATTGATCCGAGCCCCAGGCGGCGACCGTGAGATCCCGCCGGATCGCCAACGCGTGCCCGCCGCTCGAATCCAGCGCGACAAACGACTCCGATTCCGACGGGGCCAAGCTGCCATCCGTATTCTCGCCCCAGCCGACCGCATGGGAGCGGCCGGGAGCGACGAGCACAAACATCGCGTCCGACGTCGAGGAGCCCGACGCGTTGGTCGCGACCAGTTGATAGTATCCCGCATCGAGTCGGCTGGCCGAAGAGATGACGAAAGCGGCCGAGGTGGCGCCCGAAATGACGCGGCCGTTGCGTTTCCACTGGTAGGCGACCGCGCCGCTCGGGCTGAGCACGCTGCCGGCGAGCTCGACCGAGCCGCCCGGCGAGACCACGCGCCCGCCGGTGGTCTGCGAAAGGAATACCGGCGGCGCGGACGAAACCGTGAGGGACAAGACGGCCGATCCGCTGCCGAAACTGTTCGTCGCCTGGATCGAAATCGAGAACACGCCGGTGGCCAGCGGGCGGCCGCTGATCACCCCGGTCGCGTTGTCGATGCTCAGACCGGACGGCAGGCCGGAGGCGGCGAAACTGGCGGGGGAACCCGTCGCGCGAATCGTGAAGCTGAAAAGCGAACCCGCGCCGATGGCGAGCGAGCCGCCGTTGATAACCGCCGGAGGCGCGGAAACGGGAACGAGCGAACCGGTCAGCGTGTATTGGCCCGCGCTCCCGTAGGCGGTGTATCCGGTGGGCGACGACGACAGAGGCGATCCCGTGCCCGCCGGGGTGAGGCGCACATAGTAGAGGCCGGCCGACGCCGAGTAAGAAAGCGACGCGTCGGGGCCTCCGGCGGGATTCGATGAGGCGACCACGGTTCCCGCGGAGTTAAGCAGGTCCAGCTTGATGTCGGCGTTGTTTCCACGAGGCCCGCCCGCCGGCGCGCTAAACGCGGTGGCGGA
The DNA here is from genome assembly GCA_946481225.1 of uncultured Verrucomicrobiota bacterium. The sequence goes on from CAMLNJ010000145.1 coordinate 1,839, forward strand.
AAACTGGACGGGGCCCGCGCCGGTGCTCAGGGCGAAAACATCGATGTCGGTGCCGTTGGCCAGAACGCCGCCGAGGGAAAACGCACCGCCGGGAAAATCAGGCATGGCGGCGGCGGCCAAGGTGGATCCCGCCTCGTCCACGCGATAAGACGCCTTCGCCGAGATGATCGCGAAGTCGTCCTCGGTGTTGGTGGACCCATAGTAGTCGCCCTTGCTCCACTGGGTGACCGTGTAACCGTGGGGCGACCCCATGGTCGGGCCCCAAGAAGTGGCACCGCTGCCGTGCCCCCGATGATATTCGTCGCCCGGTTGCCCATCGTGAGAAAGACCGAAGTTGTGCCCCAACTCGTGGGAAACGGTTTGGGCGATGCTGTCCGAAGAAGAGGAATTATAGATCAACGCCGGAGAGTAGTGGGCGTAATTTGCGCTTCCGAAATAGTTCAGGTAAGCGACACCGAGCGCGTCCGATCTCGGCATCGCATAACCGTTCGCGTCGACATTCTTGGTGACAAGCGCGCGCCCGGTCCGATTCGTGAACACGGCCGGCTCCTCCGTGGTGACGTCGACGTCGAAGGGCGAAAAATCCTCCGCGACACGTTGCCAGATATCGATGATGGCGGCCTGCTCCCATTCGCTGAACGTCGTCTCGTCGAAATCGTCGCTGTATGGCCGCGCAAGGAAGGTTGTGACGCCGTAGCTCGAGTTCCACACCGTGCCGGTGATCGTGAGCCCGTTGAAATCGAGGTAGAGGACGTTGGGCGCGCCGGGCCGCGAATGCCGGATCGGCGGGCTGGAGATCGGCACCGCCCCCGACACGCCGAGCTCCTCCGGGACGGGGCCCGCTTCACGCTCGGCCATCACTCCGGTCTCCGCTTCCGCGCCTGCGGCGTGCGAGTGGCCGAAGTTGCAGGCATAAAACAAGGCCCCCTGCGCATCGGCATGCAGACTGGCGTAGTCCTCGCGCGGCACATGAAGCTCGCGCAAAACCTCGAACACCCTGCGCCTCGCCTCGCCGCCAAGAGGCTCGACGGAGTCGCGCAGCGCCCCCGCAGGCAGTGCGGCGAGCCACGCCACAAGCTCCGGCGCATCGTCGGGCTCAACGGTCGCCACTCGCGCCGCCGAAGGGGAAATCGGCGGCGGCCCGACCGGAGCAGGCGCGGGCGCCGGGTCTGATGTGAGTTGCGCGGTGGAGTTTTTTCCCGCGGTGCGGGCGGGCGTCGGCGGAGTCGGCTTCAAAAAGAAGCCCAGCAGGAGGATTGATCCGATCAGTGGAAGCAGGCGTGGGGTGCGCATGGAAATGTCAGGAAGCGGAGGGGGACGACTGTCATCGGGCGCGCGACTCCCCCAACGCCGGGGGAACCGGCGCCTAGTGGCTCGGGAAATGGAGGCGGCGCGCCCGCGAGGCGCGCCGCCCGATGCCGCCTCAATCACGACGCCGCGTCACCCACGCCAACCGGTGAAGGCGGCGAGGGACGCGGGTTCTGTGATCGGGGCGGCGGGGCATGGGGGATGCGAAACTGCTTGGGGCGTCACGCGCCGGAGGTCGCTAAACGACAACCGGATGACATCCCCAATCCCTGTTCGCCGGTGCCTTTGCCTCAAACTTCCATTTTACCTCAATCAAAGTAGACCCTACGCTTCCGGTCCGGCCGATGCTCTTCACCATGAACGAATCAGCCCCGTCGCCTCTCGCCCGATGACCGCCACTCCTCCTCGTTCGCCCGCCTCGCCCCGCATCCGCATCATCCTCATCGAGGACCAGGCGCTCGTCGCCGAGGGCATCGTCGCGGTCCTGCGCCAGGCCGAGGGCCTGGAAGTCGCCAAGGTGTTTCCGTCGGCCTCCGCCGCCTTGGCCGAGGAACCCCTTCTGCGAGGCGTGGATGTCGTCCTCGTGGATTTTCACCTCGGCTCGAAGGACGAGGAGAAACTCCTGCGCCAGCTTCGCGACCGACTGTCGACCACCCGTTGGATCTGGCTGAGCGGCGCCGTGACCACCGCCTCGCTGCTTCAAATCGACGAAATGCGTTTCCACGGTTTCGTCCACAAGGACGACCCCTCCTCGCATCTGCTCGACGCGGTCTTCGCCGCGATGGACGGCGGCATCTACAAGAGCCCGACCGCGCGCGCCCTGCTGGAGAAGCTCGCCCACGCCCCCGTCTGCGTGCCCAAGATCCTTTCGCCACGCGAGCAGGAGGTCCTCGCCCTCGTCGGCGAAGGAATGACCAACGAGGACATCGGCGCCATCCTCGGCCTCAGCGCCGCCACCGTGCAGACCCATCGTCGCAACATCATGGGCAAGCTCGGCGTCCACACGAGCGGCGCCCTCCAGGCCTACGCCCAGCAGGGCGGTTTCGCCGCGGGCTCGCCCTCGCCCGGCGCGGCGCGCCCGCCCCACCCGCCCGCGCCCGTCCCGGCGCGGAAACAAGAGACGTGAGCAGCCTCGCCCTCCTCTCCGCGTCTCTGGCGGCGATCAATTTCACCATCGCCGCCGCGATCTTCGCCTCCGCCCCGCGTCGCAGGGACCACGGCGTCTTCGCCCTGCTGGGCATCGGCCTGTGCGGCTGGAGCGCGGCCTGGTTTCTTCTCGGTGCGGACCGCCTCCCGCCCGGCGCGGACACGCTCGGCCGCCTGGCTTGGTTCGCGGTCGCGTTTCTCCCGGTGAGCGGCCTGCATTATCTGCACCTCGCTCTCGAGCGGGTCCCGCCGCGCCGCCTCCTCTTCGCCTACCTCGCGTCCCTCGCGGGCGCCGGCGCGATCTTCACGCCGTGGTTCGCGGACTACGGCGCATGGCTGGCCAAAACGGCGCGCGAAAATCCGGACGTTTCCGCCACGGCCTCAGGCCTCGCGTTGCTCGCGGCCGGTATGCTCTCGCTCGCGTTCGTGCTTCGGGAAGGCCGTTCGGCTCCCGCGCCCGCAGGTCGTTCCCGCATGCTCGTCGCGACGTCGCTCGGAACGATCGCGCTGGGGATAAACGATCTGCTCCCTTCGCTCGGAGTCTCGACCTATCCGTTCACGCAACGGGCTCCGCTCCCCCTCGGCGCCTTCGCGCCGGCCTTCTACGTCGCCCTCTTCGTCCATGGCTTCGTCGGGGATCAGTGGATCGAGCTGAGAATCGGCGCCGGCCGCTGGCTCGAGCCTTTCTTGCGCACGGCGCTTCTCCTCGCCGTCTGCGCCGGCCTGATGCTGGCCCTCCACTTTGCGATGCCCGGCCTGCTCGGACCGCGCGGCGTGGTGGCGAGCCTGGGCATCTTGCTGCTGGGGCAGCTCGTCGTCGGGCTCCTGTCTCCCCGCGTCCTCTGGCGATACGCGGACCGCCTCCGGCGAAAGATCCACGGCAACCGTTTCGATCACCTCGACGAGCTTCGTTCGCTTTCCAATCTGCCCGGGCGCGACGGCGACATGGTCGCCGGACTCGAGACCGTGTGCGAACGCCTCCGCGACACCTTCCGCCTCGGGCTCGTGGAGGTCTGGCTGCGCGACACCAGCGGCCAGCCAAAGGTCGTCCCCGCCCGGCCGGGCTTGAACGAGGCGAACCTTCCCTCGCGCTGGGACGACATCGTCCGGGAATCGGTCACCTGGCATGAACGCGAGGACCTCTGGGTCATCCCGCTCAACTCCATCGGCTCCGAGCCGCTCGGATACCTTCGGCTGCTGGCCTCCGGCTGGAATCTGCGCCTGAACAAATTCGAGCGGCAGGCGATCCTCGAGCTTGCGGAGGCGCTTTCCCGCCAGATCGAACGCGAGGCCGTGCGCACGTCCCTCGATCTTCGCCAGGTCAACGAGGCCAAGGACCGTTTCCTGGCCAGCATCAACCACGAGCTGCGCAACCCGCTCAACGGCATCACCGGGCTCCTCCATCTCATCCGCCGGGAAGACCTGCGCGGCCGCTCCTCCTACCTGGTCGAGACCATGCAGGCCTGCGCCGACCAGCTCGTCGCGACGATCGACAACGCCCTCGACTTCGCGAGCCTCACCCACGGCAGCCCCGTCGCCCGCCCCGGCCGATTCGAGCTCGGCTCCCTCGTGCGCGGAAGCACCGCCCATCATATCGTCGGCGCCGGCGACCGCATAATTCACCGGCTGCCCGAAGACGCGTGCTGGTTGATCGGCGATGCGGGCAAGTTGCGGCAGATCGTCTCCAACTACGTCGGCAACGCGCTCAAATACGGCCAGCCCCCGCGGGCCGAGGTGCATGCCTTCCTCATGAACGGCGCGTCGGGCGACACGCAGCTCCGCATCGAGGTCGGCAGCCCGTCCGCCGGCGACCCCGGCGAAGACCCGGCCGAGCTGTTCAAACCGTTCCGCCGCGGTCGACGTGCGGTGGAGACCGGCGTTTCCGGATCGGGTCTCGGCCTCGCCATCTGCCAACGTCTCGCCGAATCGATGGGCGGCTCCGTGGGCGCCCGGCGCGAAGGAGACACCATCCTGTTTTGGGTGCGCGTGCCGGTTTCCCCCGCCTCGCCCCCCTCCGCCGCGAACGCCGCTCCGCCCGTGCTCGCCTCGCGTCCGCTTCGCGTGCTCGCGATCGAGGACGAGGCCTACAACCGGCTCATCCTGAACCACCACCTCGTCTCGTGGGGCTTCGACGTCGAGTGGGCCTGCGACGCCGCCCAGGCCAGGGCCAAGATCGGCGATTACAAGCCCGACGTCGTGATCATGGACTGGCTGCTCGGCGACGCCGACGGCGCCGTGCTCCTTCCCAAGCTGCGCGCCGCGCAATCCGGCCCCCCCGCTCCCGTCATCGTGCTGAGCGCCTACTCCACCGAGGAAAAACAAAGCCAGGCCCTCGCCGCCGGCGCCTGCCGGTTTCTCAGCAAGCCGCTTCAACCCGAGGCTCTGCTCGAAGCGATACGCGACGCCGTCGCGCCCTTGAGCGACGCCGCCCGCCTCGCCGCGCCCCGCCCGCCGCCGTCGTCGCCGCAAACGCATGCCGCGCCCCCGTTCGACGCCGCCGAAGCGGAGCGCGCCTTGCGCGCGGAATGGGCCGGCGTCCTCGGCGCCTGGCGATCCGACCCGCGCCTCGCCGCCAATCACGCGCACCGCATGCGAGGCATCGCCCGGCTCCTGTCCCGGCCCGAGCTGGTGCGACTGCTCGCGCGGCTGGAAGTGACCCTCGTCGAGTCGGACGACGCCTCCGCCATCGCGGACGCCGTCAACGCCGCGGCGGAGCTCCTCGACCCGCGCCCGCTCCCCCCGGCCGCGGAGAAAGCGGGCGCGACCACCCCGCCCCCCGTCGGCTGACGTCGGCTTTGCCCTCGGGGAGGCCCATGGCGCCACTTTCCCCGCGTCCGACAGCGAAGCCCAAAGCTCCGCGCAAAAAACCGCTTGCCCTCCGCCGCGCCGGCCGACTTGCTCACCCTCCCTTCAGTTTTTCGGGCTGTAGCGTAGCCTGGTAGCGCGCTTGCATGGGGTGCAAGAGGTCGTGAG
>CAMLNJ010000146.1 GCA_946481225.1 uncultured Verrucomicrobiota bacterium
GGCGACGGGGGACGGGACCATTTTTTCCCAGCCGGCGTCCTTGGCGCGGATGCGATCGAGCACGTCGCGCGAGAAGATGCCCAGGATCTCGCGGTCGAAGCCGACGATGCACTCGAGGTAGTGGTTCTCCAGGAGGTGCTCGTAGAGGTTGCGCAGGTGCGGCGTGACCTGGACGTTGCGCGCGGTGATGAGCACGTCCTTCGCGAAGGGGGAGGGCGCGGGCGGCGGGAAGGGCGAGGTGGTGGCCGGGTGCCCGGTGGCGAGGTAGCGGTCGTAGGCCGCAGATTGCATCGGGTAGACGTAGAGGCGCACGCTGTGTCGGAAGAGCCGGCCGAAGTTCTCGAGGATGCCGCCCTCGAGGTGCTCGTAATACTTCTCGTTGAAGATCTCGAGGAGGTTGTTGATCCCCATGGTCACGCCGATCATCTCCTTCGTGTAGCGGCGGAAGTAGGTGGTGAGGCGGTAGTATTCGCTGTAGTTTGAAATCAATACCGTGCAGCCGATGTCCCCGAGCAGGTCGACCCGCGCGAGGAAGTCGGGGGCGTCGAGCACGCCTCCGGCGAGGAGGTTGTTCATCGTGATCTCCATGAGCACGATCATCTCCTTTCCCTGGACGCCGGGTTCCTGCATGAATTGCGCGGTGGCGCAGTTGAGCATGTCGACGTTGACGTGCGTGACGGGGCGGAAGCTGCCGCGCTCGACGAGAATGGCCTTCTTGTAGAGCACTTCGGAGGGCTGGAGGACCTCGCCGCCGGGGCCGAACATCACGGCGTTGGTCAGGCCGTGGCGCACGAGGTGGAGCGACATGATGCGGTTGTCGACCCCGGGAAAGGCCGGGCCGGAGAACTTGAGCATGTCGACCTCGATGCGGTCGGAGCCGACGTTGTCGGCGAGGGAGGCGATGAATTTCTCCAAATCGTCGCGCAGGTAGAGGGCGGCGTAGATGAGGTTGGTGCCGACGATGCCGATGGCCTCCTGCTGGCGAAGGTTGTCCTTGTCCCACATGCGCACGTGGAGGACGACGTCGCTCGGCTCGGAGCCGGGCTCGGATTGGAATCGGATGCCCATCCAGCCGTGGCACTCGTTGTTTCCCTTGTAGGACTTGGCGGCGACGGTGTCGGCGAAGACGAAAAACTTGGTGGTGGCGCCGCGTTTTTCGCCGAGGCGGGTGACGAGCAGCTCATACTCGTGGTCGAGCATGGTGTGCAGGCGTTCGCGCGAGACGTAGCGAGGGGCCTTGCCGTAGATGGCGTCGCTGAAGGTCATGTCGTAAGCCGACATCGACTTGGCGATGGTGCCGGCGGCGCCGCCGGCCTGGAAGAACACGCGCGCGACCTCCTGTCCGGCCCCGATCTCGGCGAACGTCCCGTATTTCGTGTCGTCGAGATTGATCGTGAGCGCCTTGCGGTGGGTGGTGAGGAGGGAGGGCTGGTCCATGTCGCGTGAACTGAAGCGCGAAGCCGGCCGCGTGCAAAGAGCGGACCGTTCCGCTCAATCGGGCTTCGTCGAGCCGTCGAGCCAGCGTTCGAGCGCGAGAAGCGTGTCGCGCACGCTCGCGCGGAGCTGTTCCAGTTCCTCTTCCCGGAGGGGACGGGGACTCCGGCGAAGCTCGGTCTCGAGGGCGTCGCAGAGCCGGGAGAGATCGTCGGTGCCGAGCTCCAGGCCTCCTCCCCGGAGCTTATGCACGATTCTCCGCTGGTCGTCTTCCGTTCCGGAGGAGCCGATCGCCTCGAGTTGCGCGAAATGTTTCCGGGTCTCCGCCATGAAGAGGCGGACGACGGTGGCGGTCGTTTGAGGGCCCACCGTCTCCGAAAGCTGATGCAAGGCTCCGGAGTCCAGATGCATGAGCGAATTTTGACTTATTGCTACGCCGGCCCCGGAGGATGTCCATCCATTAGGTCGTGTCTTGTAAATAAATTTAGAAATCTCAGTTGTAGGATAAATCAGCGCCGTCCCGCGTGCCTTGCGGGGAGAGCAGGAAACTGCGCTGGGCGGGCATCGCGAAAGGCGGCATGGGCCTCCGGTCCGCCTCACATCGGTTCATTTTGAAGACAGCGCCTAACCCGCCGCTTTGTCTGGCGAGGCGATCCGCAGGCCGCCTAGCGTGGCCGGACCTTTTTCATGAAAGCCTTTTTCGCCTCGTTCATCGGCACCTTGCTGGCCCTCTTCGCCTTTGCGGTGACCTCGGTCATCCTGGTTTTCGGCGGCTTCGCCATCCTGGCGTCGATGGGGGAGCAGGCCAAGGTGGCGCGTTTCGACCACGGTTCCTACCTCGTCCTGAATCTGGACGGGGTGAATCTCACCGACGCCCCGCCCTTGGTGGAGTCGGGCGGCTTGGGGGCTTTGTTCGCGGGCGACACCCCGCGGGTCCTGTCTTTGCGCAAGGCGGTGAACGGGCTGCGGCACGCGGCGACGGACGACCGCATCCTCGGCGTGTTCGTGACCGGGATGTTCACGCCCGACGGCTATGGCACCGGTTTCGCGGCCTTGGAGGAGCTGCGCGCGGCGCTGGCCGACGTGCAGGCGGCGGGCAAGCCGGTGAAGGCCTACTTCGACGAGGCCGGCACGCAGGAGCTGTATCTTGCCTCGGTGGCGCGGGAGATCGTGCTAAATCCCTTCGGCCTCGTGGTGATGCCGGGGCTCGCGAGCGAACCGATGTTCTACGGCGGGGCCTTCGAGAAGTGGGGCGTCGGCGTGCAGGTGACGCGTTCGGGCAAATACAAGGGCGCGGTGGAGCCCTTCATCCGGCGCGACCTCAGCCCGGAGAATCGCGAGCAGCTGACGGCGCTGCTCGGCGATCTTTGGACCGTGATCCGCTCGGATATCGCCGAGGGCCGCGGGATGAAGGCGGCGGACTTGCAGGCGCTGGTCGACGCGGAGGGCCTCATCTCGCCCGAGTCGGCGGAGAAAGCGGGGCTGGTTTCGACGCTCGGTTATCGCGACGAGATGATCGAACGCCTGCGCAACGAGACCGGCGCGGAGGAGGGCGAGCCCTTCAAGCAGGTGGCCTTGCCGGACTATTTGAAACACGTCTCCGAATCTCACGGGCACGGCGAGGGCAAGGTCGCGGTCGTCTACGCCGAGGGGGAGATCGTCGACGGCGAGGGCGGGGACGGCGAGATCGGCGGCGCGGCCTACGCGCGCGAGCTGCGTGCCCTTCGCGAGGATGAAACCGTCGCGGCGGTGGTGCTGCGCGTGAACAGCCCGGGCGGCTCGGCGAGCGCGTCCGAGGAGATGTTGCGGGAGCTGCGTTTGCTGCGCGAAAGCAAGCCGGTGGTGATCTCGATGGGCAGCTACGCGGCTTCCGGCGGCTACTGGATCTCGGCCTTCGGCGAGCGCATCTTCACGGAGCCGACGACGGTGACCGGCTCGATCGGCGTGTTCGGGGTGCAGTTCGACATCCAGCGACTCGGCGAGACGCTCGGGCTTACCTGGGATCGGGTTCAGACGGGGGAAAAGGCCGGGCTGCTGACCGCGGCGCGTCCGAAGACGCCGGCCGAGCTCGCGGTTTTTCAACGCCTCGTGGATCGCACCTACGACGAGTTTCTGGCGCGGGTGGCGGAGGGCCGGGGGCTGGAGAAGGACACGGTCCACCAGATCGCGCAGGGGCGGGTCTGGTCCGGCAGCCAGGCGGTCAGCCTCAAGCTGGCGGACGAGATAGGCGGCCTCGGCGATGCGATCGCGTATGCGGCGAGGCAGGCCAAGATCGAGGGCGAGCCGGAGATCTACGAATACCCCGGCACGCGCCCGTTGGCGGAGGCCTTGGCGGAGTTGTTTGACGAGCGCACGAGCCCGGAGACGCGTCTGGCGCGCTCGGTGCGCGGGCCGCTTGGGGTGGCCGTGCGCGAAGCGGAGGCCCAGGTGAGGCAATTGGGGCGTTTCAACGATCCGCGCGGCGTCTATGCGCGCCTGCCGCTTGACCTGCGGGTGCGTTAAGGTGGCTTTGAGCGCAACATGAGCATCACGCGACTTCTCGAGGACGTTCCCGCCACGGTCATTCCCGCCGGCACCCCGGCCACGCTCCATGCGGGCGAGGGCGTGCATATCGTGCAGACGCTGGGCGGCAACGTGACGGTGCGCACCGACCACGGCCTTTTCCGGATCGCGCGAGAGCATGCGGAGGCGATCGCCGGGCTGGATCTGGACAAGCTGGATCGCGAGGCGGGCGCGGGCGCGGCGGCGGCGGGCGAGTTCTCCGAACGGGCGGTTTGGGACGCGTTGAGGGGCTGCTTTGATCCGGAGATCCCGGTGAACATCGTCGACCTCGGGCTGATCTACGACCTCGACGTCGAGGAACTCGGAGGGGACGCGCGGAGGGTGGAGGTCAAGATGACGCTGACCGCGCCCGGCTGCGGCATGGGGCCGGTGATCGCCGAGGATGCGCGCCAGCGCGTGGCGGCGCTCCCCGGCGTGAAGGAGGCCAAGGTGCATATCGTGTGGGATCCGCAGTGGACCCCGCAGATGATCTCCGAGGCGGGGCGCAAGCAGCTCGGCATCGAGTGAGGCGGGGTTTTCGACCGCGAATGCACACGAACGGACTCGAATCCGGCGGACGTTCTTTTCGGCGCCGTGATTCGTGTTGATTCGCGTTTATTCGCGGTTGCCCGATAGGGGTCCGCATGCGCATCGCCCTCGTCACCGAGACTTTTCCGCCGGAGGTCAACAGCGTGGCGATGACGCTGAGCCGTCTCGTGGGCGGGCTGAGGGCGCGGGGCAATCCGGTGGAGGTCGTCCGCCCGCGGCAAAAGCACGAGGCGGCCCCGGGGCCGGGGGAGGACTTTGTCGTGCCGGGCGTGGCGATCCCGTTTTACGCCGCGTTGCGCATCGGGCTGCCGGTGGTGGATCGCCTCGAGGCGCGATGGCGCGAGTGGCGGCCGGATGTCGTGCATGTGGCGACCGAAGGTCCGCTGGGGCTCGCTTCGCTGGCGGCGGCGGGGCGGCTTCGGCTGCCGGTGACCTCAAGTTTTCACACCAACTTTCACGCCTACGGGGGACATTACGGCGTGGCGGCGCTGCGCGACGCGACGCTGGCCTACCTGCGGTGGTTTCATAATCGCACGCGCTGCACGCTGGCGCCGACGCGGCAGATGGTGGCGGAGCTGGCGGCGGAGCGTTTTCGCGGACTGGGCGTGATGGCGCGCGGGGTGGACACGGCGCTCTTTGATCCGGCGCGGCGCGACGCGGCGTTGCGCGCGAGCTGGGGAGCGGGGCCGGACGATCCGGTGGCGGTCTATGTCGGGCGGATCGCGGCGGAGAAGAACCTCGGGCTGGCGGTGGAGGCTTTTTTGAAGCTGAGGGAGCGCGAGCCGCGGCTGCGGTTCGTGCTGGTGGGCGACGGACCTGCGAAGGAGCCGCTCCAGAAGGCGCATCCGGAATTCCACTACGCCGGCATGCGAAGGGGCGCGGAACTCGCCGCGCATTACGCATCGGGGGATTTGTTTTTGTTTCCGAGCGTGACGGAGACCTTTGGCAACGTGGTCACGGAGGCGTTGGCGAGCGGGCTGGCGGTGGTCGCCTATGATTACGCGGCGACGCGCGAGCACGTTCGCGACGGACGCAACGGCTTCGCGGCCGCGTTTGGCGACGCGGGGGCCTTTCACGCGGCGGCGGCGCGGGCGCTGGCCGAGCGGGGGCGATGGCCGGGGATTCGCGCGGCGGCGCGGACGACGGCGCTGAGCCTGACCTGGGACGCGGTGGTCGGGCGTTTCGAGGCGGATATCCGGACGGCGGCGGGGCTGGGATGAATCTGAATCCGCAGGCCCGGCCGCCGGCCGGGCACCCGACCGGCGGTCGGGTCTACAATGTGGCGTTCACTTCGCCGGCCACCACTGGTAGAGGAAGAAGTAGACGAGGACGCCGGTGACGCTGACGTAATACCAGATCGGAAACACGACGCGGGCCCATTTTTTGTGCCGCTCGTAGTCGCCCTTGATCGCGAGGAGGAAGGTGCGCGGCACGAGGTAGGCGATGCTGATCGCGAGGACCACATGCGTGAGGAGCATGACGTAGTAGACGACGCGGATCGCGCCCTCGCCGCCGAACTGGGTGTGGATCGCCTCGCCCGCGCCGGCGTGGGCGCCCTTGAGCGCCTTGTGCGTGAGGTAGCCAACGAGGAAGATCGCGGAGACGGCGCCGGCGGAGAGCATGCAGGCTCGGTGGGCGTTTTTGTTGCCGGATTTGATGAATATAAAACCCGCGGTCATGAGCACGGTGGCGAGGGCGTTCAGGCCGGCGTTGAGAGCGGGGATGTCGTTGAGGGTCATCTGGCGAAGAATGAACGGGGACAGAATTTTTTAGCCACGGAGGGCACGGAGCTCGGACACAGAGGGCACGGAGGAAGAAGAGGAGGGCGGAAAGGCGGGAGGGCGGAGGCGGATCGGAATGGATCGGACTCTGTGTTCTCTGTGTCCGCGCTCCGTGTCCTCCGTTGCGACGATCGAAACTCAGGGGGCGATGAACCAGACGCGGTCGATCACGAGGGCGCCCAGTTGGAGGGGCAGCCAGCCGACGGAGCAGAGGAAGAGTTTGCGCGCCATGGCGTCGCGGGTGGCGGGGCGCAGGAAGGCGACCGCGCGGGCGAGGAACCAAGCGCCGAGCAAGGCGCTGAAGACCGCGTAGCCGACGGTGGTGAGGCCGAGAAAGGAGGGGAGAATGCTGAGCGCGACGACCGCGACGGTGTTGACCAGGGACCAGCGAGCGACGGCGCCGCCGTCGGGATCCCGTGTGGTGAGCATGGGGAAGTTCACGCGGGCGTAGTCGTGGCGGTAGGTCCAAGCGACGGCCATGAAGTGCGGAATCTGCCAGGTGAGGAGGATGCCGAATAGGATCCACCCGAGCGCGTCGACCTCGACGCGCCCGCCTTCGGCCGCGCCCCAGCCGATGAGCGGGGGAAAGGCGCCCGCGACGGCTCCGAGCTCGGTGGACCAGCGCGAGCCGCGCTTGGCGGGCGTGTAGACCGCCAGGTAGCTGACGATCGTGGCGAGGGCGAAGAAGGCGGCGAGGCCGGTGACTTTGCCCATGAGGCAGCCGAGGCCGAAGGCGCAGAGACCCCAGCCCAGGACGAAGGCGTTTCCGGGTGGGATGCGACCGGCGGGGATCGGGCGGTCGGCGGTGCGCTTCATCCGCGCGTCGGTGTCGCGCTCCATCCACTGGTTGAGCGCGGCTACGCCGCCGGCGCAGGCGCAGGTGCCGATGCAAAGAAAGAAGAACTCGGACGCGTGCCAGCCGGGTTTGGCGGCGGCGTAGCCGACGAGCGTGGTG
>CAMLNJ010000147.1 GCA_946481225.1 uncultured Verrucomicrobiota bacterium
CCTTGGAGAGCCACTCGGCGTCGTCGGCGCCGGTCCAGACCTGCTGGCCCTTCTTGCCCATGATGGTGGCGGTGCCGGTGTCCTGGCAGAAGGGGAGGATGCCTTGCGCGGCGATCTCGGCGTTCTTGAGCAGGGTGAGGGCGACGTAGCGGTCGTTCTCCGAGGCCTCGGGGTCGTCGAGGATGGCGGCGACCTGCGCGAGGTGCTTCGGGCGCAGCATGAAGGAGCAGTCGTGCATGGCCTGCTGCGCGACGAAGGCGAGGGCCTCGGGGGCGACCTTGAGGATCTCCTGGCCCTCGAAGGAGGCGGTGGAGACGCCCTCTTTGGAGAGGAGGCGATACTCGGTCTCGTCGGCGCCGAGAGGGAAGGTGTCTTGGTAAACGAAAGCGGGCGTGGCCATGGCTGTAGTGGGTGCGGAGATAAGGATATCTTTAGCCACAATTCGCCACGGTGGGACGACGAAAAAGGGGCGAAGGGCAACTAAAGGGCAAAAAACGCGAAGGTGTGGCGGCGTGCGCTCAGCGCGGGAGGAGACGGCCGGCGCAGATGACGCGCTCGACGGGGCTTTCGCCGAACTCGTGGGCGAGCTGGCGCTCGTCGACATGGCGCAGGAGGACGAGGTCGGCGCGGAGGCCGGGAGCGATGACACCGCGATCCGAGAGACCGAGGGCGGCGGCGGCGTTGACCGTGCTTGCGACGATGGCTTCGGCGACGCTCAGGCCGCAGTAGCGCACCGCGAGGGCGATCACGAAGGGCATCGACGCCGAGGGCGCGGTGGCGGGGCCAAAATCGCTCGCGAGGGCGAGCAGGCCGCCGTTGTCCACGAAGGCGCCGGCGCGGGCGTAGCGGTTGCCTGTGTGGAAGCTCGAGGCGGGCAGCATGACCGCGAAGGTGTCGCTCGCGGCGAGCGCCTGGAGGTCGGCCTTCGAGGCGTGTTCGAGGTGGTCGACGCTGCGCGCGTGGAGGGCGAGGGCCTCGGGGATCATGCCGGTGGAGGCGTGTTGGTCGGCGCTGACGCGGATGGGCAGGCCGTGTTTGCGGGCGCGGTCGAGGAGGCGCACGCAGGCCTCGGCGGGCCAGGCGTCGGCGGCGCAGCGGGCGTCGACGGCGAGGCCGGGGAACTCGTGCCAGACCTCGGGCAGGACTTCGCGCACGATGAGGCGCGTGAAGGCGGCGACGTCGCCCTCGATCGCGTGGCCGAGGCAGGCGGTGGGGACGACGGTGCCGGGCGTCTCGGAGGCGGCGCGCTGGATGGCGCCGAGGAGCTTGCGCTCGGCGTCGGAGTTGAGGCCGAGGCCGCTTTTCACCTCGACGGTGGTGGTGCCGGCGCGGAGCAGGGCGTCGAGGCGAGGGCGGAGGGCGGCGGAGAGCTGCTTGCGGGTGGCGGCGCGCACGGCGCGGACCGCGGCGGGGAGGCCGCCGCCCTGTTTCTCGATCTCGGCGGCGGGCGTGCCGGCGAGTTCCTTTTCCCAGTCGGCGAGGACGTCGCCGGCGTGGCAGGCGTGAGTGTGGCAATCGACGAAGCCGGGCATGAGGACGCGTCCCTCGGCGTCGAGCACCTCGGCGTCGGGCGGGGCGGGCAAGTCGGGGCCGACGGCGAGGATCTTGTCGCCATCGAGGAGCACGTCGCCACGCGGGAGGACGCCGAGTTCGCGCAAGGCCGGGCCGCGGCGCGGGCGGGTGAAGCCGGAGGCGGGCGAGCCGGGTTGGGCGAGGGTGAGGACGCGGGCGCGGCGGATGAGCAGGGGCATGCGGGGAGCGGATCGAAGTTTGACCGCGGATTACGCGGATGGGCGCGGATGAGAAAAGCCGGATTCTTTAACCGAATGACGGGGAACCGCGACCGGACCGGCGCGCGCCGGTCGCGCCCTACCTGGGGCTCAGACGATCTTGAGCTTGGGCAGGTCCTGGCCGTCGACCAGGCCGACGGGGCGGCCTTTGGCGTCGATGGCGATGAGGTCGTCGATTTTGTGGGCCTCGAACACGCGCAAAGCGTCCACGCCGAGGGCCTCGGCGGAGATGGTCTTGGGCGACCGCGTCATGAAGGTCGAGACGGGCTTTGGCAGCAAATCCGGCCCGGTGAGCGCGCTGCGGCGGAAGTCGCCGTCGGTGAGGATGCCGGTGAGTTTGCCGCCCTTGGCCGAGACGAGGGCGATGCTGCCGCTCTTGGCCTTGGTCATGCGCAGGATGGCGTCTTGCAGCGTGATGGTGTCGGGCGCGACCGGGAGGCGGTCGCCGGTGCGCATGATGTCGGCGACCTTGAGGAGGAGGATGCGGCCGAGGTTGCCGGCGGGGTGGTAGCGGGCGAAGTCGTCGCGCGTGAGGCCGCGGGCCTCGAGCAAGACCATGGCGAGGGCGTCGCCGAGGGCGAGGGCGGCGGTGGTGCTGGCCGTGGGCGCGAGCGCGAGCGGGCAGGCTTCGCGCGGGACGGAGTAGACGAGTTGCAGCTCGCAGCCGCGGACGAGGTCCGAATCGGTCTTCGAGGTGAACGCGACGAGCTTCAGACCGAAGCGGCGAAGGAGGGGGACGAGTTTCAACACCTCGTCGGTCTGGCCGCTGTTGGAGAGGATGATGGCGATGTCGCCCTCGCGCACCATGCCAAGGTCGCCGTGCAGGGCCTGGGTGGCGTCGAGGAAACTGGAGGGCGCGCCGGTGCTGTTGAAGGTGCCGGTGAGCTTTTGCGCGATGTGCGCCGATTTCCCTACTCCGGTAAAAATGATTTTATTCCCGGTTTGAATCGTGGCGTGGATGGCGCGCGCCACCGCCACAAAGGCCGAGCCCAGCGACTCGCGGGTGGCCTCGATGGCCTCTTGTTCGATGCGAAGCGCCTGCCGTGCGCGCTTTAGGACGAAGGTCGAGTCGAGGGCCATTTCGGGTTTGTGTCCTTGGAGGAGTCGCGAGACTTGGACTCCGACTTTTCGCGTTCAACATCCATTTCCGTTTGCTCCCGCCACGCGCCATGCGCCGTCGCCTCCCGACCCTGGTTCTTCTCTTTTCCCTCGCGGCCCTCGGCCTCGTGCAGACGGGTTGCGGCCCGACCTCGGTCATGCCCTACACCGCGGAGGTCGACGATCCCGACTATCGGCGCGGCAAGGAATTGCTCCGCATGGGGCGGTCGCAGGAGGCGTTGTCGACTTTTCTCAAGGTGATCGACCAGCGCGGTGGCGCGGCGCCCGAGTCGCACCTCGACGTGGCGATCCTCTATCAGCAGCACGTCAAGGACCCGATCGCGGCGATCTACCATTTCCGGCGTTACCGCGAGCTGCGGCCGAACACCGACCAGGCCAAGCTCGCCCTTCAGCGGATCGAGGCCTGCATCCGCGACTTCGCCAAGACGCTGCCGGGGCAACCGCTCGACAACCAGGTCGAGCGCACCGATTTGATCGACACGGTCGACCGGCTAAACCGCGAAAACCTCCAGCTCAAGGAGCAGCTCGCCGCGGCGCGCGCGGCGGTGCTCGACGCCTCGCGCACGGCCGGTCTCGCGAACAGCGGCGGCGCGCCCGACGCCGGCGTGGCCCTGCCGATGGAGCCGTCGCAGGGGGGCTACGTCACGGACGCGCCGGGCGGCAACGCGCCTCCGCCGCGCGGGACGCCCCAGATGGAATATTCCGCGCCGGTGGGCGTGGTGCCGGTTGCGCCGGCGAACCCGCCCCCCCCTCCGGTCCAGCCGCCGGTTCAGCAGGCGCAACCTCCGGCCAACACGCCTCCGGTCCCCGCGGGGCGCAAGCACGTGGTCGCGAAGGGCGACACGCTCATGAGCATCTCGCTGCGCTACTACGGCAACCGCTCGCGCTGGCGCGAGATCTTCGCCGCCAACCGCGACCAGCTGCCTTCCGAGAGCTCCTTGCAGATAGGCATGGAGTTGCGGATCCCGTGAGGGCGCGGGCGTCGGATGACGAACGTTCGATGACCAATGTTCCAATGACCGGGGACCGGCGGGATGCGAGCAGGGTGGTCGGGCGTCGCCGCGGGAGGGAGGTTGCCGAGCAGCCCGACCAGCGGTCGGGCCTACATGGGGGCAAGGCAGCCCGACGGGTGGGCGGGGGTGCATGACGGGGCGGTGATTCGTTCTCGTTTTTGATTTTCACTTCAGCACATGCCGCAGACATCCCGTCGCACCGCAGTCTTCACCGAGTCGCTGATCCGCGAGATGTCGCGCGTCGCGGCGCAACACAACGCGATCAACCTCGCCCAAGGGTTTCCGGATGGAAACCCGCCGGACGCGCTGGTCGAGGCGGCGAGGGCGGCGATGGACGCGGGGCGGCACCAATACGCCGTGACCTGGGGCGCGCCCGAGCTGCGGGAGGCGTTGGCGGCGAAGTTGACCCGCTTCACCGGCCTGGCGGTCGATCCGCAGCGCGAGCTGGTCGTCACCTGCGGCGCGACCGAGGCGATGATGGTGGCGATGATGACGGTCTGCGATCCGGGCGATCGAGTGGGGCTCTTTTCGCCGTTCTATGAAAACTACAACGCGGACGCGATCCTCACGGGCGCGACGCCGGTGCATGTGCGGCTGAACCCGCCGGGCTACGGCTTCGATCCGGCGGAGTTGCGGGCGGCGTTCGCGACGGGGGGCGGGCTGAAGGCGTTTATCCTGTGCAATCCGTCGAACCCGTGCGGGCGCGTGTTCACGCGGGCGGAGCTGCTGCAGATCGCGGCGCTGGCGGAGGAGTTCGACACCTTCGTGATCACGGACGAGGTCTACGAGCACCTGGTGTTCGACGGTCGCGAGCACGTCTATTTCGCGACGCTGCCGGGGATGGCGAAGCGGACGATCTCGTGCTCCTCGCTCTCCAAGACCTTTTCGATCACGGGCTGGCGGCTGGGCTACGTGCATGCGCCGGCGGGGATCATCGCGCAGGCGAGGAAGGTGCATGATTTTCTCACGGTCGGGGCGGCCGCGCCTTTGCAACACGCGGTGGTGACGGCGCTGGGCTGGGGGCGGGAATACTACGCGGGACTGGGCGCGGAATATCAGGCGAGGCGCGATCTGCTGCTCTCGTATCTGGACAGGACGGGATTGGGCTATTCGCGGCCCGAGGGCGCCTATTTCGTGATGCTGGACGTGACGCCGCTCGGCTTCGCGAGCGACGTCGAGTGCTCCCATTGGATGACGAAGGAGATCGGCGTGGCGCCGGTGCCGGGCTCGTCGTTTTTTCCGTATCCGGAGAATCGTTACGTCCGGCTGAACTTCGCCAAGAGCGCGCCGGTGTTGCGCGAGGCGGGGGAGCGGCTGCTGCGGTTGCGGGCGGGGCGAGGTTGAGCGGCGCGGCGGGATCCGCGGGTGGCGGGCATCGCGGACACGGGCGGCGCGCCCGCGGCTACACGTTCGGGGACCGGTCCTCCATGAGGCCGGAGACGGGGCCGCGCGCCCCGGAGAGGACCTGGCGCCAGCGTTCGAGCGCCATGCGGAGCTCGGGCATGCGGATCGGTTTCATCACGTAGTCGTTCATGCCGACGGAGAGGCAGTGTTCGCGGTCGCCCTGCATGGCGCTGGCGGTGAGGGCGATGATGTGCGCGGGGGCGGCGCCGGTCTCGGCCTCGTGTTTGCGGATGAGGCGGGTGGCTTCGTAGCCGTCCATCTCCGGCATCTGGCAGTCCATGAAGATGAGGGAGTAGGCTCCGCGCTGCACGGATTCGAGGGCTTCGAAGCCGTTGGCGGCGACGTCGGCGGAGCAGCCGAACTTGGCGAGGAGGCCGAGGGCGACTTTCTGGTTAACGATGTTGTCCTCGGCGAGGAGGATGCGGGCGGTGCGGAGGCCGGCGAGGATCTCCTCGGGCAGGGGAGGCAGGCGCGCGGCGCCGCGGGAGCTGAGGCTGGTGGCGAGGTTGCGGCCGATCATCTTGACCAGGCAGTCCAGCAGGGGGGACTGGCGGACGGGCTTGGTGAGCGAGGCCTCGATGCCGGCGGCGGCGGCCTCGTCCGCGCGGAGGGGGTGGCCCTTGGTGGTGAGGGCGACGAGGTGGATGGGCGGGATGGCGGGGTCGGCCTTGATGGCGCGGGCGAGGGTGAGTCCGTCCATCTCCGGCATCTCGACGTCGAGGAGGGCGATGTCGTAGGGGCGGCCCTCGACGGCGGCGGCGCGGAGGACCTGGAGGGCCTCGAAGCCGTCGGCGGCGCTGCCCTTCTGGAGGTGCCACGCGAAGATCTGGTGGCGGAGGCTTTGGCGGGCGCTGGCGTTGTCGTCGACGACGAGCACGCGGAGGTCGGCCCAGCCGTCCTGGCCGGCGTCGACGGCGAGCTTGGGTTGGGCGGCGGGGCGGGCGAAGCGGGCGGTGAACCAGAAGGTGGAGCCTTTGCCCGGCTCGCTCTGGACGCCGATGTCGCCCTGCATCATCGCGACGAGGCGCTTGGAGATGGCGAGGCCGAGGCCGGTGCCGCCGTATTTGCGGGTGGTGGAGCTGTCGGCCTGGGTGAAGGCTTGGAAAAGGCGCGACTGGGCCTCGCGGGGGATGCCGAGGCCGGTGTCTTTCACCTCGAAGCGGGCGACGACGGAGTCGGCGTCGGCGGCGACGAGGGTGACGTGGACGAGGACTTCGCCGCCTTCGGTGAATTTGACGGCGTTGCCGACGAGGTTGGTGAGGACCTGGCGGAGGCGGCCGGGGTCGCCGCGGAGGAGGGCGGGGACCGCGGGGTCGACCTCCATGACGAGCTCGATGTGCTTGGCCTGCGCGCGCTCGGCGAGGAGATCGATGGTGTTTTCGAGGGTGTCGCGCAGCTCGAAGTCGAGGCTCTCGAAATTGAGCTTGCCGGCCTCGATCTTGGAGAAGTCGAGGATGTCGTTGATGATCGACATGAGGGTGTCGGCGCTGGCGCGGATGGTCTCGGCGAAGTCGCGCTGGGCCGGGGAGAGGTCGGAGTCGAGGAGGAGGCCGGTCATGCCGATGACGCCGTTCATGGGCGTGCGGATCTCGTGGCTCATGTTGGCGAGGAACTCGCTCTTGGCCTGGTTGGCGACCTCGGCGGTCTCCTTGGCGAGGCGGAGCTCGTGGGTGCGCTCTTCGACGAGTTGCTCGAGGTCGGCCATCTTGCAGCGGGCCTGCTGGCCGAGGTGCCATTTTTCGGTGAGGGCGGTGGCGAGCTGGAGGGCCTCGACGTTGTCGAAGGGTTTTTTGAGGATGAGGAGCTTGTCGGAGTGGCCGAGGCGGCGGATCATCTCGTCCCACGCGTAGTCGGAGTAGGCGGTGCAGATGACGATCTGGATGTCGGGGTCGATTTTCCAGATGGCCTCGGTGGTCTCGAC
>CAMLNJ010000148.1 GCA_946481225.1 uncultured Verrucomicrobiota bacterium
GTCCAGACCTGGGAACGCACCATCAGCGCCTCCGAAGGCCAGGTCCTTTCCATCGCCATGACCATGAGCGAGGACGGCCTCAAACGCTTCCGCGAATCCACCGCTTTCATCAACGCCCTGAAGAACGGCGCCAAGCTCACCGACGCCCAGGTCAAGGTCCTCGAAGGCCAGGCCAAGGCCCTCGAAAACTCCTTCTTCCGCGTCGATACCAAGGAGAACTTCCGCTTCATCCTCCCCGACCGCTACCAGGAACTCCCGGTCAACCAGCAGAACACCGTGATCAACAACAACTGATCCCGCGCGCCTCGTTCCCTCCGCCGCCTCCTCCCGCCGCCGACCCTTCGCCCCCTCTGAAATCTCAAACCATGAATTTCAAATCCCGCTCCGCCCGTTCGCTCTGCCTTCTGTCGCTCTGCTCCCTGTCGCTCTGCCTCCCGCTCTCCGCCCAGGATGCCGCCCCGGCCGCCACACCCGCCCCCGCCGCGCCCCCCGCGCCCGCCCTCAAGGCCGTCGCCGTCGCGAAGATCAAGGTTACCCCCTCGCTCCTCGCCGACGCCGCCGGCCACGGCCGCAAAAATTCCATCGACCGCATGAGCCAGGCCCTCGACAGCCAGCTCATCGCCGCCCTCCAGCAGACCCGCAAGTTCACCGTCCTCGCCCGCTCCGACGCCGACGCCCTCATCGAGGAAAACGCCGCCTCCGGCAAGGCCTTCGCCTTCGGCGACTCCGACCTCACCCTCGTCGTCACCATCGACGACTTCCAAGACTTCACCCAGACCGCCCACTTCGCGACGATCAACAAGACCGCCACCAAGCGCGTCATCCGCTTCGCCACCGTCGCCAAGCTCTACGAGACCAAGACCAACAAGCTCGTCGAGACCGCCAACTTCCAGGAGCAAAACCTCGACACCGAGGAGGAGCTCGCCAACTCCGCCTCCTCCGGCGGCGAGCTCTCCGACTCCCTCCTCCTCGCCCTCACCCGCCGCATGAGCGAGAAGGTCGCCCAACGCGTCGCCGACGTCGCCTTTCCCGCCAAGATCCTCGCCAAGACCGGCAAGATCGTGACCATCAACCGCGGCGACGGCACCGGCATCGCCGTCGGCCAGCTCTGGGAAGTCTTCGCCCTTGGCGAAGAACTCAAGGACCCCGACACCGGCGCCTCCCTCGGTCGCGAGGAGGTCTCAGTCGGCAAGGTCCGCATCCAGCGCGTCACCCCCCGCACCGCCCAGGCCGAGGCCAGCGGAGAAGACCTCGGCATCGACCGCGGCGCCATCGTCCGCCGCGTCGAGCAATAAACTGCAAACGTAGCACGGGCGTCCCGCCCATGAGCGGCGAGGCGTCCGCGCCTCGCCGCCTTCCTCCTCCGCCTCCTCCGCCGTCCTCCGCTTCCCCTCGCACCCGTCAGCCGTTTCGCCCCATGTCGTCCCGCGCCGCCCGCGTCCGCCTCCTCCGTCCCTCTGTCGTTCTCTCCTCTGTCGCTCTGCCGCTCTGCCTCGCCCTGACCGGCTGCCAGACCTACACCCAGCAAACCCAGTCGCGCGACGAAGCCCTCCGCGGCGGCAACATCGCCGCCGCCGTCGCCCAAGCCGACAAAGACGCCGAGAAAAACGCCAACAACAAGGACGCCCTCCTCTACCGCCTCGAGCAGGCCGCCATCCTCCGCTCCGCCGCCCTCGCCAATCTCCCCGTCCCCGCCGGTTCCTCCTCCTCCGCTCCAAGTTCCTCGCTCCCCGCTCCCGGCTCGCAGACCCAGACCAACCAGGCGCTCCACGCCGCCGCGCCCGAGCAGATCGCCCCCCGCATCGCCTGGCTCACCCGCTCCGTCGCCGCCTTCGACGACGCCGCCCGCCGCATCGACGACTACGAGGCCGCCGCCAAGATCTCCGCCACCTCCGAGACCGCCGCCCTCTTCACCAACCAGGCCAACCTCCCCTACCGCGGCCGCGCCTACGACAAGGTGATGCTCCACACGTATCAGGCGCTCAACTACCTCCAGCTCGCCGACCCCGACGCCGCCCGCGTCGAGCTCAACCGCGCCCTCCAGCGCCAGCGCGACGCCGTCCAGGCCAACGCCAAGCGCATCGAGGAGGCCCAGAAACTCGCCGCCGAGGCCAGGTCCGGCGGCGTCCAGGACGAGCAAGGCCGCCAAGGCTCCAGCTACGACGTCGACCGCGCCAAGTCCGATCCCCGCACCTCCGCCGGCATCGGCAACATCGAGAGCAAGTTCAACGCCGCCATCCTCCCCTACGGCGACTACGTCAACCCCTTCACCACCTTCCTCGACGCCCTCGTCTTCACCCACCAAGGCACGGACGCCTCCGACCTCGAGCGCGCCCGCAAGAGCTGGGAACGCGTCGTGAACTTCGCGCCTCAAAACCTCTACGCCCGCGCCGACTACATCGCCGTCGAGCCCGACCTCCAACGTGTAACGGACGTCCCGCCCGTGTCGGCGAGCGAGGCGGGACGCCTCGCTCTTTCCGCCGCCCCCGCCGCCGTCGTCCTCCCCCAACCCGCCGCCGTCCCGGCCCACGCCGCTCCCGCCGTCCCCGCCGACACCGCCGTCGCGCCCGCAGCCGCCATCCCCGGCTCCCCGCCCCTCGCCCCCGGCTCGATCACCTACGTCATCTTCGAGACCGGCTCAGCGCCCTACCGCGACCAAGTCCGCATCGACCTGCCCCTCTTCGTCGTCACCAACAGCGTCTCCTACGTCGGCATGGCGCTCCCCGAACTCTCGACCGTGAGCGGCCAGGCGTCCTCCCTCTCCGTCACCACCACCGACGGCCACGCCTACCCCGCCGCCCTCGTCGCCTCGGTCGATTCCGTCGTCGCCCAGGATTTCAAGAACGAGTGGCCCAGCATCCTCACCAAGACCATCCTCTCCACCGCAACCAAGGCCACCATCGACGCCGTCCTCCAAAAACAGATGCGCGACCAGGCCGGCCCCACCGGCGCGCTCCTCTTCCAACTCGCCACCGCCGTCACCCAGATCGCGATCAACGTCGCCGACACCCGCACCTGGCGCAGCCTGCCGAAGGAGTTCCACTACGCCCGCCTCCCCACCCCCGCCGACCGCCAGCTCACCCTCTCCGCCGGCGCCTCCACGCAAACCGTCACCTTGGAACCCGCCGCCGTTCAGGTCGTCTACGCCAAGAGCACCGGGGCCTTCGCCCCCCTCCTCGTCGGCCAGTTTATCCTTAAGAAATAATCCCGCCCTCCCCTTTTCTCGCATGAAACTCCTCGCCGCCTCCGCCGCCCTCGCCGCCGCGCTTCTCGCCACCGGTTGCGCCCACAGCGTCAACACCGTCTCCCGCGCCGAAGCGCAGGCCACGCCCGCCTATGTCGCCGACCAGCGGGTCATCACCGACTCCACCCTTGGCCGCAAAGTCGGCATCGTCTCCGTCAACGACGGCAAGGTCTCCAACAACCTTCTGAAGGTTCAGGTCACCCTCGAGAACCGCAGTTCCAAGCCGCAGGCCTTCACCTACAAGTTCGACTGGATCGGCCAGGACGGCATGGAGCTCTCCGGCCCCACCGGCGGCTGGAAACAAATCCAGCTCGAAGGCCGCGAAGTCCGCGCCGTATCCGCCATCGCCACCTCCCCGAGCGCCGTCGATTTCCGTCTCAAACTCCGCGAAAACTGATCCTGCTTCGGCTCTCCGCTCTCATCCCATTCTCCCATTCGCATGAAACTCGCCCTCGCCACCACCGCCGCCGCCGCGGCCCTCGTCCTGACCGGCTGCGCCACCAAGCACGACGCCAGATACGTCGACTCCCAAGGCCCCAACACGATCGTCTCGCTTGATCGCATCAACATCCAGGACTGGAACAACGCCGCCGACAAACTCGTCGCCTCGCTCCTCGCCTCCGGAAAACTCGACCAGGCTCCCGAACTCCCCGCCGTGATGGCCGTCTCCCGCATCCGGAACAACACCCAGCAACAGGTCGACACCGACAGCCTCACCAAGAAGATCCGCGTCGCCCTCAACCAGACCGGCAAGGTCGTCACCACCACGACCCTCGGCCCCGACGGCAAGGTCGAGGACGCGATGGCCGCCGACGTCGGCGCCATGCAGACCTTCATGGCCGGCGAGAAGCAGAAGACCACGCTCCCCTATTACACGCTCTCCGGCAAACTGCTCGAGGACCGCGTGCAGAGCGGCGCCACCAGGCAGGTCACCTACACCTTCCAGCTCAGCCTCACCACCGTGAAGAACGGCATCGCGGTCTGGGAAGGCGAGGAGCTCATCACCAAACAAGGCCAGCGCAGCTCCGTCGGCTGGTAACTTTCCCGGTCTCCGATTCCCCCTTCCTCCGGCCCGGCCGCGCCTCCCGCGCACCGGGCTTTTTCACACAAGCCCCATCCCTCGCACACCTATCGCCCAGGCTGCGGCTAGAGCGTTTCAAATTGAATTGTAGCCGCGCCCGTGTCGGGCGCGTTCCGATTATCGAGGGCACGGCCGACACGGCCGTGGCTACACTTTCATTTGAAATGCTCTAGCGAAATCTGGCGGTCCAAAACTCGACGACTTCGCCCCTCGAACGGCATTGGGCCAAGCTAGGCTGTGTCTCGTAAATAAATCGGAGCATCGCTAACGCTCTACGAGTGAATCCTCCTTCGATCCGCCACTCGCGCCGCCAAAGGGCGGGGCCTCCGACAACGGCCCCAGATCCCAAACGCGAACAAGATGATCGTCGGAGCCGGAAATCAGCCAACGGCCATCCGGACTGAATTCAATGGCACGAATCCAGCGCATGTTCTCGCCGACGAGGCGGGCTTCGCCGCCCTTGGCCGGCCACAACCAAATTTGGCCGGTGTCGCCGCCCACCGCGATCCACCGATGATCGGGCGACCAAGCCATGCAGCTCACGTAGCCGGCAGGGCCTTGGCGCGAAAGAACCGACTCCGGCGTCCATTCCGGGCCTTGCCAAAGCTCCAGAGTGGAAGGCGCGCCGTCCGTTTGCGTGACATAGGCGAAGGCTTGTCCGTCGGAGCGAAAGGCCACCCGTCTTGGAGATTGCCCCTGGAGAGACCGGACCCGGCGAAGAAGCGATTCCTGCTTCAGGTCGTAGACCGCGATACCTCCTGGATCGGTGAACGCAGCCTGATGCCCGGAGCGAAAAAGACTAATCTCAGGCCGGAACGATTTTTCGGCGCGGAGCCACTCCACAACTCGACTCTCCCCCTGCGCGCTCACCAGAAGCACCCTCGGGGGCTCCTCGTAGGAGCCCAGCGCGCATACGAAAGAGTCGTTGGTCGCGTAGGCGAAATCAGTCAGCTCGCCCGTGATTTTTACCGGCTCGCCGACCTGCGCCAAGGTGGCGGCGTCGAATTCAAAAATCTCGGAGATGCGGCTGCATGAGCCCGCGGCGATGCGCGAACCATCGGGCGAAATCTGCAGACGTCCGGCGTCGTCCGGCGTCGCGTTTTGCGCCACCAGTTTCAGGGATGGCAGAGATAACAAGGTCACCGTGCCTCCCAGATCCCCCGCGACGACGTGCCGCCCATCCGGGGTGGCGCGTAGCGCGAGGATCATGCCATCGCGCTCCGGACGGGAGGCATATGTGGCGAAGGGAATCGACGCCACGGTTTCAAGCGCCGGTTTGCTCACGCCCAGCCATGCCTTCATTTGCCTCAGTTCCCCTTCGGTAAAGGAGCCGCCGCGCGGTTCGTTTGCGACGGGACGGAAAAATTCGTGAGCCGTCTCCTTGTCATTGCAGCGCCACGCCCAATGGGTCGCACGAAAAGCGTTGTAGGCGGAGCGAGGCGTTGCGGCCACGAGCGCGCGCAGGCTTTCCCGAAGCGGAGCCCACTCGAACCCGTCCACCCGCAACATGCTTTCCGATTCGAGGGTATAACTGCTCGATGCCTCGGCGATGATCGCGTAAATGGACGCGCCCAAACCGCTGCGGTTGGAACGCGCCTCACTTTGAGCCCAGGCCGCGATCTCGCCCGTCCGACCATGCCAGCGTGGCAACAGATAGATCGCTTTTCTTTCGTAGTAAGGCAGGTAGCCAGGCCATTCCGTGGTCGCGGCTTGATAAAGCTTTTCATACTCCTCCCGACCCCAGTTTTGCCCCATCGCCACCGTTTGAAGTGCGGCGAAACGATGCGGGCAAGCGCGTGGCGCCTCCTCGAGCAGCTTGCGGGAGATCGCGAGATTTTCAAAAAATCCGGTCCAGCCGCTCCCCTCGACTTCCCTGGCGGAACCGCCGCCCCGGCGATGCCAGGCCAACGCGATAAAGGCGCCCGCCTCGGCGACCGGCCGGGTGGCCGACTGAGGAAAGGCGGCCGCCCATCGGTCAAAAACGCGCCGCCACTCGGCCCAGCTTTCCGGCGTCTTCCCATACGCTTCGTCGGCGCCCAAACCCGAATAAAAAATCGCCAGGCAGGGCGTGCCGTCGGCAAACGAGACAAAGGGCGTGCGACGCAAGCGCGCAGCCGCGTTTTCCAAATCCTCGAAGCGCTCCTCTCGCAGCGCCTTCGCGACCATGTGTGCAAACTCGGCGTGCCCGCTTTTCTTGTCCCTCGACGGGAGCTTGTCGATTTCCGCGTCCAGCGCGCCGGGCAAGGAGGCGGGCGCAGACGCGGCGGTCGACGCGGTGGGCGCGGGCGAAACGTTTTCGGGCAATGTGCTGTCTTGAGAAGAGGTCCAGGCGCAGCCTTGGATCGCCCAAAAAGCGGACAATGCGACAACAAGGTTCCATCGTTCGCGGCGGAGTATTTTCAAGGGAAGTTGGGGGGGCTTGTAAGAGTCTCGATCAACACGCGCACCCGCACCAAAGGCGGGTTTATCAAGAGTCAAGTTAGACCCCCTTGAGTCGGCCCCTCAAGCAAGCTAAATCCACAAACCTGGCAGGCCGCCGAAAAAGTCCCGCCCCATATCATATTCGTATAATGGATACGCAATGCGGGGCTATTCGCCCATCCCGGTCCGGGGTTCACGCGCCGTGGTCAACCATCTCATCGCCCTCTTGAAACGCGCGTATCCGCAAGCCCTCGCCCTGATCGGCGAAGATCCCGCCGCGCCGCTCCCCCCGGCCTTCCTGCGCCGCCGGCCCTCGCCTTTGGCGGCGAAGAAGGCGGGGCCCTCGCGCCTGCGCGAGTTTTGCCGCCGGCACGGCCCATCGCCAACGCCTTAGCTGCACACCCGAAGGCGGGGATCTTCGCGTCGCCGCCCGGAGCCGACCCGGTGCTCGCGCCGCGTTTGCC
>CAMLNJ010000149.1 GCA_946481225.1 uncultured Verrucomicrobiota bacterium
GACGGCGCCGTAGGCGTAGTGGTTGAATGAATTCATGTCCACGGGGCCGAACTCGAGGTTGGGCTGGATGGAGTTCCAGCGCTCCCACATGGTGGTGGCGCCGATGGAAATCGGGAAGCCCCAGGAGGGATAGTCCTCGTTGAGCAGGAGGCGCATGGCGAGGTCGTCGCGGCCGATTTTCGTGAGGGCGGGCAGAAGCCAGGGGGTGCCGAGGAAGCCGGTCTTGAGGTGGTAATTGTCGGCGGCGAGCTTCGCGAGGAACTTGGCGGCGGTCTGCGCGCGCTGGGCCGGGTCGGCGATCATGTCCATGCCGAGGGCCATGGCGTAGCTGGTCTGGGTGCCGGTGTAGATGGCGCCGTCGGAGGCGCGGTAGGCGGTCGCGAAGGCGGCGCGGATCTGGGGGACGAGCGCCGACCAGGACGCGGCGTTCGCGGTGTCGCCGAGCGCGGCGGCCATCTCGGACATCATGCGGGTGTTTTCGGCGAAGTAGGCGGTGGCGATGACCTTGTGCTCCTCGAGGCGGGAAACGCTTTCGAGGGTGAGCCAGTCGCCGGAGAACCAGGAGCTTCGGCCCTGCTCGAGGAGGTCGCCGTCGCCGGTCGCGCTGGTGCGGACGAACTGGTAGAAGAGTTTCATCGCGTCCCAGTTTTCGCGGAGGATGCGTTCGTCTCCGGTGGCGCGCCAGACGGCGTAGGGCACGGTGATGACGCAGTCGGACCAGCCTACGCCGGTGGCGTCGAACTCGGTGCGCGGCTGCGGGACGACGGCGGGGATGTTGCCATTGCTCCGCTGGGTGTCGCGCAGGTCGGTCATCCATTTGGAGAGGAAGGCGCGGGTGTCCTTGTAGCGCGCGGCGGCGGGGGCGAAGACGCTGATGTCGCCGGTCCAGCCGAGGCGTTCGTCGCGGGCGGGGGTGTCGGTGGGGATGGAGAGGAAGTTGGAGCGCTGGCCCCAGCGGATGTTGCTCACGAGCTGGTTGAGCATGGGGCGCGAGGTTTGGAGGTCGCCGTCGCCGGGGAGGTCGGAGCCGAGCACGACGCCTTGGACGTCGGCGACGGCGGGGGGCGTGTTGGCGCCGGTGATCTCGACGTAGCGAAACCCGTGCTGGGTGAAGGTGGGCTGGTAGGTGACGGTGCCGTCGGCGGAGAAGGTGTAGCGGTCGGTGGCCTTCGCGGTGCGGAGGTTCTCGACGTAGATCTGTCCCTTTTTGGCGCCGGTGCGGTAGAGCTCCTCGGCGTGGCGGAAGGTGACGGTCTGGCCGGCGGTTCCGCTCAGCACGACGTGGGCGACGCCGACCATGTTTTGGCCGAGATCGTAGACCCAGACGCCGGGGAGGATTTCCACGCGTGTCTTCGCGGTCAGGGTCGTGAGCGCGCGGACGGGCTCGTCGGGCTGGGGGACGAGGCGGGCGGAGACGTTGGTGGCGACCAAGACGGGGCGCCAGGCGGAGGCGTCGAAGCCGGGGGCGTTCCAGCCGGACTGCGCGAGGCCGGCGTGGTAGGTTTCGCCGTCCTGGTTGTCGCCTTGCACGAAGGGGCCGTCGCCGGCTTTCCAGGCGGGGTTGCTCGCGAACCAATCGACGGAGCCGTCGGCGTAGGCGACTTTGATTTTCGCGATGAAGGAGAGCTCGGAGCCGTAGACCTTGGTCCAGTTGAGGCCGACCTTGCCGCGGAACCAGCCGTCGGCGAGCGCGGCGCCGACGACGTTGGCGCCGGGCTGCACGAGGGGGGTGATGTCGTAGGTCTGGTGTTGGATGCGCTTGTTGTAGTCGGTCCAGCCGGGGGCGAGGAACTGGTCGCCGGCTTTTTGGCCGTTGATCGAGGCTTCGTAGAGGCCTTGTGCGGAGGCGTAGAGGCGGGCGGAGACGATGCCGGCGCGGGCGGTGAATTCGCCGCGGAGGAGGGGCAGCGACGAAGGATAGTTGCCGTAGACGGCGTCGGTGGTGCCGGAGACGTAGAGGGCTCCGCCGGAGAGGACGCCGCCGCCGAAACCGTTCTGGCCGCCGGCGAAGTCCGGGTTGGCCAACGTCGCGCCGGAGGACTTGTCGAGGACCTCGACGCGGTGGACGGAGCCGGCCTCGGCGCCGAAGGTGCGGAAGCCGACGAAGCCGTTGGCGAGAGCGATGCCGGTGCGGGTGTCGATGGTGACGCCGTCGAGCGCGGTGACGATCGTGGAGCCGGAGACGTCGAAGCGGAGCGTGTGGCGCGAGCCCTTGAGCGAGGCGTTGGTGAAGCCGAAGGGCGCGAGGTCGACGGTCGCGAGGACGGAGTAGGCGCCGTTGGCGCGGCGGTGCGGCTTGAAGACGGGCGTGGCTCCGGTGAGGTTGACCTGGAGCATGTAGGCGTTCTGCGCGTCGGCGGAGCTGCGGAGGAGCACGCCGAAGGCCTCGTTTTGCAGGGTGAACTCGACGGTGGCGGTGTAATTGGTCCAGGCGGCGATGTCGGGAGGGACGACGGAGCGGCCGAGCCAATCGGCGCCCGACCAGTCGGCGGAGGCAAGGAGGCCGGTCTCGAACCAGGCGGCTTCGCTCCACGCGCTTTCGCGGCCGGCTTGGTCCCAGAGCCGGACCTGCCAGTGGTAGCGTGTCGCGGACGCGAGCGGGACCGACGAGGGGAGCGCGATGTCGACTTGGCGCGGGGATTCGACCCGGCCGGAGTCCCAGACGTCGGCGAGGCCGGCGCTCGTGCCGACGCGGATTTGGTAGGCCTGCTGGAGCATGCCGCGCTCGGCGGATGTCGTGGTCCAGGCGAAGGAGACGTTTTGCGCGCCGATGCCGAGGGGGTTTGACCGGCCGTTGGTGGTGAGCGTGGCGACGGCGGGGGCGGCGGACGTCTCGGCGCCGCGGGTGGCGAGAGGGGCGGTCAGGAGGATCGCGAGGCAGAGGCAAAGCGCGAGAATGGAGGACGACGAGGCGGCCGGGCGTGGCGACGTGTGGATGGGGAAAATCATGGAAAAGGGGTAAAACAAAAATCCGGGAGGCGCCGAAGCCTCCCGGATGAAGGACGTGCCGAGAGGAAGGGATCAGCGGCGTCCGCGACGGCGGAAACCGGCCGCGAGCAGCGTGGCGCCGCCGGCGAGCAGGGCAAAGCTGGACGGCTCGGGCACGGCGGAGACGGTCGCGATTTGCAGATCGTCGACGGCGCTGATGCCGAAACCGCCGGCGTTTTGGAACCCTTGGATCGTGATGAAATTATCGGTGTATCCGCCGCCGGTCTTGGTGTAGCTGTAGGCGAGCGAGCCGTTCGCGAAGACGCTGATGCTCGTGTCGCCGCTGCCGTCGAAGGGATTGCCGTCCGTGTCGGAGATCCGCAATTCGATCAGGTGCGTGGTGACGGTGGTGGGCGTGGCGGTGTAAGGGGCGGTGGAGACGTTGGTGTTTCCGTCGAAGGCCTGATATTCGCCATTGTCGCGGAACAGGATTCCGAAATGGGCTTCCGTCGAAAGGATGCCTTGGCCGCGAGCGCCGGAGCCGGTGGCGCCGAAATTGGAGTTGTCGCTTGCGCCGACGGTGATGGCGGCCCACTCGCCGCTGGTGCCTGCGGAGCCGATGATCGGATCGAGGGTGAAGGAGATGGAGAGGTAGCCGCCCGCGCCGGGGTTCACGGCGAAATTATATTCGGGCGAAACCGAGCCGATGGAGAAGCTGCCGCCCACGGTCCAGAGCTTGCCGACGCCCGAGGCGTTGCCGATCTGGGTGAGGAAGCCGTTGCTTGCCTCGTTGGCGACGGTGCCGGTGATGGTGGAGAAGAGGCCGCCGTTGCCTTGGCGGTATTGGAGATTGCCGAGGGTGCCGGACTGGCGGCCGGCGGTGTATTCGGAGTTTACGTCGTCGCTTTGGCCGGTGGTGGTGAAGTCGTCGGCGAAAAGGACGGTGGTGGTCTGGGCGTGGGCCGAGAGGGCGAGGGAGGCGAAGAGCGCGGAGGCGCGGAGGAGTGGATGCATGGAAGGTTTTGGAGCTGGGAACCCGTGGAGAATACCGTCTCGAGCGAGGAGCGGCAATGGAACCGAACGGTCCTATGCCTTCCTCGGGGGCGGTGGGTGAAATCCGCCGTTGCACCGACGCGGCCGATTTCGCCTTTTTCGCATCCCGGTGATCGCACGGCTTATCGCATTTTTTCTGTTTCTCGCCGCGGCGCGGGCGGCGGTCGAGTCGGCGGGCGATCTTCCCGTCGCCGAGGACTGCGTGCTGCGGACCTGGGAGACCGGGGAAGGGCTGCGCGACAACCACATCTCGGGGGTCGCCCGGGGGGCGGACGGCTACCTGTGGACGACCAACTTCAGCGGGCTTTTTCGTTTCGACGGCGCGCGTTTCGCGCGAATCGACCCGGGCGCGTTGCCCGGGCTGCCGACGCCTTGGGTGGCGCCGGTTTTTTGCGCGCGAGACGGCGCGCTTTGGCTGGGGTTGGAGCGCGGGGGAGTCGCCCGGTGGAGTAATGGAAAATTAGATACGATCACGCCGATCAATCCGCGTCCGACCTCGGAGATTTGGCCGTCGTCCTTCGCGGAGGACGGGACCGGGGCGGTCTGGTGGGGGGCGGGGAGCGCGGCGCGCGTCGGCCGGTTTCACGAGGGCAAGGTGAAGGTTTTCACCGTCGCGGACGGGGTTCCCTCGGGATGGCGCGCGACGGTCAAGGCGACGCGGGAGGGGCGGGTGTGGGTGGCGACCGCCTCGGGCTGCGCGGTTTTCGACGGCGAGAGATTTCAGCCGGCGGACCCCGACGCGGGCGGCTCGGACCGCGTGACGCTGGGGCCGGCCCGGAGCGGCGGCATGTGGGCGGTCCGGGGTGGAAAATTGCTGCGCTACGACGCGGCGGGCGGGCGGCTGGAGACGACGGAGCCGGCCTGGCTGGGCGGCGCGGGGCAGATCAACGCGCTGCACGAGGACGCGGGCGGCGCGCTCTGGATCGGCACGCGGAATTTCGGGTTGCTGCGATACAAGGGCGGGAAATTCGAGCGCGTGCCGACCTCGTTCGGCGACATCTCCTGTCTGGTGGAGGACGGGGAGGGGCGCCTTTGGGCGGGCACGTGGGGCGGCGGTTTGAACCGGCTTTCTCCGCGTCATTTTTTCCTGCGGCAGATCTGGCAGGGGCGGCCGCGCGCCGCGTTGCGTTCGCTTTGCGAGGACGGGGAGGGCCGGCTGTGGGCGCTGGGGGATGAGTCCGCCTCGCTTTGTGTCTCGGATCGGGACGGACGCGTGTTTTCCCCGGCCCCGGGCTGGCCCGCCGAGCGGCGCGCGACGGTCGTCGGCGCGGACGAGGAGGGGCGCGTTTGGGTCGGGACGCCGCAGGGTTTGTGGCAATGGCGGGAGGAGGGCTGGCGCCGGACCTCGCTCGCGGAATCGGTGGTCGCGCTTTCCGCGGGGCGGGGAGGGGTGATTTGGGCGACCACGGGATCGGGCGGTTTGTTTCGCGGCGACGCGGAGGGGCGCTTCGAGCCGATGGGCGCCGTCCACGAGGCGCTGGCCTTGGCCGAGGACGCGCAGGGGCGGCTATGGGCGGGGGATCTGCACGGGCGGGTGCTGGTCCGCGAGGGCGGGGTGTTCAGGCCGGTGCCGTTGCCGGGGGCCGGCGGCGACGAGACGGTGCGCTTTCTCGTCCCGGACGGGGACGCGATGTGGATCGGGACTTTGCTCGGCGGCATTTATCGGTGGAAAGACGGCCGCGTGGCGCGCGTGCCGGCGCCCGCCGACCTGTCGCTGGCGGAGGTGCGTTCGCTCCTCATCGAGAGGGTTCGCGGGGCGGCGGAGCGGGATGTTTTCTGGATCGGCACGGCGACGGATCTGTGGCGGATCTCGCGCAAGGATCTGGTCGCCTCCCTGGACGGAGGGGGGGCCGAGCTCAACCTGGTGCGTTGCGGCAGCAACGAAGGGCTGCCCTCGCTCGAGTTTGCGCCGGGCTCGCGGAACGCCGCGCAAACCCGGGACGGGCGGCTGTGGTTCGCGACGAACCGGGGCCTGCTGGAAATCCTGCCGGGCGCGGCGGATCAGGTCGCGAGCGGGGCGCGGGTGTTGATCGAGGAGGCGAGCGCGGGCGGGGTCGTGTTT
The DNA here is from genome assembly GCA_946481225.1 of uncultured Verrucomicrobiota bacterium. The sequence continues at coordinate 6,044 of CAMLNJ010000149.1, forward strand.
TCGCCCGGGAGCCCGGACGAGGCGGTGTTTCCGCCCAGGCCCGACGCGATCCGGATTCGTTACACGCTGCCGGAGCTGGGAACTCCGGAGCGGGTGAGGTTTCGTTACCGGTTGGGCGACACGGGGGATGGCGGCCGGTGGATCGACGCCGGCTCGCAGCGGGAGGCGACGCTCGTTCGTCCGGAGCCGGGGCGCTATCGCCTGGAAGTCACGGCGACGACGGGGGACGGGGCGTGGCTTTCGCCGTCGGCGACGATGGAGTTCTCGGTCGCGCCCGCGTGGTGGCAGACGGGACTTTTTCGCGCCGCCGTGGCGCTTGTGTGCGCCGGCGCGGTCGCGGCGGGCGTGAGGGGGATCGTGATGCGGCGCATGCGGGCGAAGATCCACCGGATCAAGCTGGAGCATGCGGTCGAGCGGGAGCGGGCGCGCATCGCGCGGGACATGCACGACGAGCTGGGCGCGAACCTGACCTTGATCGCGGCGATGAGCGGGATGGCGGCGCACGAGCCGGAGGAGGGGGCGAAGAATCTGGGCGAGATCGAGACGACCGCGCGGCGGACGGTCGAGGCCCTCGACGAGATCGTGTGGGCGGTGAACCCGCGCCACGATACGCTGGCCGCCACGGTGGAATACATCGGCAAGTTTGGCGCGGGCTTCCTGGCCAAGGCCGGGATCGAGGCCGAGCTCGTCTTGCCGGAGTCGATCGAGCATCGGGCGCTTTCGGCGGAACTGCGCCACCATCTCTTCCTCGCGGTGAAGGAGAGCCTGAACAACGTCGTGAAGCACTCGGGCGCGACGAGCGCCAGGCTGGAGATCCGGACGGGCGCGGCGTCGGTGGAGATCGTCGTGAGCGACAACGGGCGCGGCCTCGATCCTGGCGGCGCGGACCGTTTCGCCAACGGGCTGGTGGGCATGCAGGAGCGGATGGCGGGCGTCGGCGGGAGCTGCCGCGTGGAGAATCGTCCCGAAGGCGGATGTCGCGTCGTCTTCGAGCTCCCGCTGCGCGGCGGCGAGACGCGGGGCGAGGGTAATTCTTCTTGAGCGCGACGACCGATGGGCGCACCCGTCTTGCGCCCGTCTCCATCCCATGAACCCCTCAGGCGAAGAACCGAGAAGCGGCCCGATCCGTTTTTGCCTCGTGGAGGATCATGAGGA
>CAMLNJ010000150.1 GCA_946481225.1 uncultured Verrucomicrobiota bacterium
CGATGACGGTCGCGACCGAGATCTACGCGACCGGCCTGCACCCGATCGAGAACCGGCCCGTCGACGTCGCGCGCACGCCCGAGGCCAAGCAGGAGCAGCGCAGCTTCTTCTTCTGGTATAAGCCCGAGATGAAGGCGGCGCTGCGCAAGTCGATGCAGCGTCTCGGCCTCGACGACGTCGCCCGTCGCCTGCTCGACGAGAACAAGCCGACCCGCGACGTCACGCCCTCGCCCAAGATCAACCCGGTCAAGCGTGGCGGCTGCGGTGGCGGCGGCATGACGACCGCGCCCTGCGGCATGCGCGTCCCGACCGGCTCGCCGGGCCTGCCCGAGGCCCCGCGCCCCGCGTCCGTCCCGATCGCCGGACCGAAGCATTCGCACTCGCATGCGAACCAAGGCCGCCCGCCGGCGCCGGAGAAAAAGTCCCTGCCCTTCGCCAAGTTCCGCCGCAAGGGTTGAGCCTGGAACCACCGGCGCAGCCGCGATCACCTCCGCCTCAGCAGATTGCTCGATCTTTCGCGGGGGGCTATCGCCGGATCCAGCGTCGAAAAAACGATACATTCCCCGACATGGGCGAGACGCCCGTCGGCCTTGTGAACTTGGGAAGCCCCGGCTTTTTTTGGTCAAGGCCGGGCGTGCGTTGGCAAGGGGTTGAAGCGGGGACGCGCGGCGGCTAGGGAATGCGCGTGGACACCCCCAACTGGCTGCATCCGCGGGAGGAATTGGTCGCGACGATGGACCGCATCTATCGCTACCATATGACGACGACCTCGGGCGGGAACCTCTCCATCCTCGATCCCGACGGGAGCATCTGGATAACGCCTTCGCGCGTGGATAAAGGCTCGCTACGTCCGAGCGATGTCGTGCGCGTGCGGCCCGACGGCTCGCGCGAGGGGTTGCATCCGCCGTCTTCGGAGTTCCCCTTTCACCGCGAGATCTACAAGGCGCGTCCGGACATCAAGGCGATCGTGCACGCGCATCCCGGCGCGCTGGTGGCTTTCAGCATCGTGCGCCGCCTGCCGGAGACGCGCGTGCAGACGCACGCGTATCAGGTGTGCGGCAAGATCGCCTATGCGGCCTACGCGTGCCCGGGCAGCCAGGAGCTGGGCGAGAAGATAGCCGCCGCGTTCGCCGGAGGAGCGGACTGCGTGATGCTGGAAAACCACGGCGTGGTCATCGGCGGGCGCGATCTGGCGGAGGCGTTCCAGCGCTTCGAGACGCTCGAGTTTGTGGCGCAGACCGACATCCGCGCGTCGGCGCTGGGCAGGCTGCGTTTTCTGCCCGCCGAGGCGTTGGGCAACCAGGCGGTTCCGGACTTCGGCGTGTTGCCCGCGCTGGCGCCGAGCAACGCGGAGAAGGACTTGCGCGCTCAGGTTTGCGAGTTCACCCACCGCGCGTATCGGCAGCGGCTGATGATCAGCACGGCGGGTTCGATCTCGGCGCGGGTGGACGCGACCCATTTCGTCACGACGCCGCGTCGGCGCGACCGTCTCGAACTGACGGCGGAGAATCTCGTGCGCGTGTCGCGCGACGCCTGCGAGGCGGGCAAGCGCGCGAGCCGCACGAGCCGTCTGCACGGACTGATTTACGCGACGAATCCCGAGGTGGGCGCGGTGATCAACGCCCAGCCGGTGTGCGCGAGCGCGTTCTGCATGACGGCGGCGGAGTTCTCCACGCGGACGATCCCGGAAAGTTATCTCGTGTTGAACGACGCGCCGAAGGTGCCCTTCGCGTGCGTGGTAAACGACGCCGAGGCGCTCGCGGCGCGGATGTCGTTGAAGCATTGTCCGGTGCTGCTGATCGAGAACGAGGGCGCGCTGATCGTGGGGCGCACGCTGCTGGAGGCTTTCGATCGGCTGGAGGTCCTGGAGGCGACGGCGGAGGCCCTGCAATTGAGCCGCCCGCTGGGGCCGTTGGTGCCGATGCCCGACGGCGCGCTCTCGGAGCTGCGGCGGGCGTTCGGCATGGAGTAGGGGCGCGGGGAGAGCGAGGCGGCGAAGGCCGGCGCCCGCTGCGAGGCATGGGGGCGGAGCCCCTGCGGTGGAAGGGGGGAATCGTCCAGAAAGAGGCCCCGGAAAAGCGCGCCGAACATAAGCATGTCAATTTCCGGAACCTGTGTAAGAACAGTGGGTTAAATTGACAGGAAACCGGGGCGAACAACTCAGTGGCGGAGTGAACACCGAAGCTTTCCTCGACCGCGCCGTCCCCCTGCCTCAACCGACTGAACCCGGAATTACCGATTACGAGGTCAAGCGGCTGGCGCCGTCCGCGTGGTCGCGGCGTTCGGGCTCTCTTCCGCCTATGACGGTGCCGGTTTTGTTCGAGCAGGTGGCGGCGATGCGGCCCGAGGCGCCGGCCCTCTGCCTGTTTGGCGAGGTGATGACCTACCGTGAACTGAACCGGCGGGCGAATCAGCTCGCCCATTATCTGCGGGAGCGGGGCGTGGGGCCGGACAGGCCGGTGGCGATTTGCGCGGAGCGCTCCTTGGAGCTCGTGGTCGGGCAGCTCGGCATTCTGAAGGCCGGAGGCGCCTACGCGCCGCTCGACGCCGCCTCGCCGCCGGAGCGGCTGGCGTTGATGCTCGAGGACACGGGGACCGGGGTGATCCTGACGCAGCGGCATCTGCTGGGGCTTTTGCCCGAGGAGGCGCGGACGCGGGCGGTGTGTCTCGACGTCGACTGGACCGAGATCGCCCTTCGTCCCGACCATAATCCTCTTTCCACGACCGGGCCCGAGAATCTCGCCTATATCATCTACACCTCGGGTTCGACGGGGCGCCCCAAGGGGGTGGCGGTTCCACACCGGGGAATCGTGCGTCTGGTGCATGGGCAGGACTATGCGCCCTTCGAGCCGGGCCAGCGTTTCCTGCTGCTCGCCTCGCCGGCTTTCGACGCGATCGTGTTCGAGCTGTGGGGCGCGCTGCTGCACGGGGCGGCATGCGTGATCTTTCCGGACCGCTGGCCCGACTTCACCAAGCTCGAGCAAGTCATTCGCGAGCAGCGCGTCACCTGCCTCTGGCTGACCGCGGGGCTGTTCAACCAGATCATCGACCACCGGCCGGAGACGCTGGCCTTCGCCCGCCACGTGCTCGCCGGCGGGGAGGCGCTTTCGATCAAGCATATCCGGCGCGCGCAAAAGCTGCTGCCGCACGTGACGATCACCAACGGCTACGGCCCCACCGAGTGCACGACCTTCGCCTGCACCTATCGCATCGGGCCGGCGGCGGAGTGGGATGGCGGCTCGATCCCGATCGGGCGCCCGATCAACCACACCGAGGCGCACATCGTGGACGAGAAGCTCGCGCCCGTGCCGATCGGCGAGCCGGGCGAGCTGCTGCTCGGCGGAGCGGGATTGGCGACGGGGTATTACCGGCGGCCGGAGCTCACGGCGGAGAAATTCATTCCCAATCCATTCAACAGCGACCCGGGCTCGCGCCTTTATCGCACGGGCGACCGCTGTCGCTGGCGGCCCGACGGGCTGATCGAGTATCTCGGGCGCATCGACGACCAGATCAAGCTGCGCGGCTTCCGGATCGAGCCGGGCGAGATCGAGGCGGCCCTGCGCAAGCTGCCCGGGGTCCGCGACGCCACGGTCTTTGCGCGGGAGATGGCGACCGGCGCCGGGAAACAGCTCGTCGCCTGCGTCGTTCCCGAGCCCGGACGCCGGCTCCTCATGGCGGAGTTGCGGGCGCAACTGGCGCCGATGCTGCCCGGCTACATGGTGCCGGCCCGGATCCGGGCGGTGGACGCCTTTCCGCTCAACGCGAACGGCAAGGTGGACCGTCGCGCGTTGGCGGAGTTGTTTGGCGCCGAGCCGGAGTCGGGCGAAGGCGCGCCGTCCGCGCCCGGCTCCGGCGGCGGGGCCGCGGGCGACGCCGTGCTCACGAGTCGTTTGCTCACGCTCTGGCGGCGCGTGCTCGGCGAGCCTTCGCTGCGGGCGGACCAGAGCTTTTTCGAGCACGGCGGCGACTCGCTCCTCAGCATACAGCTCGCGCTCGAGATCGAGCGGACCTTCGGGCGCCGGGTGTCGATGCAGGCGATCTACGAAAATCCGAGCGCGGCGGCCTTCGCGCGGCAGTGGCCGGATCGGGAGACGGAGGGGGATCGGCTTTCGTTGCGCGGCACGGGCCCGGGCGCGCCGTTGTTTCACGTCCCCGGAGTGGGCGGCGTGGAAAAACTGAGTCTGTCGCGCGCGGCGGTTTTGAGGGGGCGTCGCCGCTACTACGACGAGCTTGTCCATCCGGGCGCGGGCGACGACGCGCGCCCCCTCGAGTCGGTCGACGAGTTGGCGGAGGAGATGGCGCGGCAGATCCGGGCGGTCCACCCCGAGGGGCCCTGCGTGATGAGCGGCTTCTCCTTCGGCGGGATCCTCGCCTATGAAACGGCCCGGCGGCTGCGCGCCTCGGGCTACCCGGTGGAGCAGGTGGTGCTCTGGGACTCGATGTGCGACGACCTCATCGTGCGGAAGAATCCCTTCGCGGTCCTGCTCGATCTCGCGCGCGGGTCGGCGCGCCACTTTTGGCGCACGGCGGCGCGCGGGCGGTTCCGCGAGTTTTTCTTCCCGCCGCTTACTCCCGTGCGGCGGGTGCTCTGGCTCAAGCTGCTGGACCGGCTGCTGCCGCATTTCGTGCTGGGCCCGCGCACGCGCGGGCTGATGCCGCACCGCGACAAGATCTGCCTGGCGAACCTTCGCGCCTATCACGCGTATCGGCCGCGGCCTTACGACGGGGACGTGATGCTTTTTCGCTGCACGAGCTACGACGTGGGCCTGTTCCACCAGCTGAAAAAGACCGCCGCGCACAACTGGGAGCGCCACGTGAAAGGCACGTTGACCGTCCAGGAGCTGCATTGCGCCCACGAGGACATGATGGACGAGCCCGTGGCGACGGTGATCATGGAGAAGACCGAGCGCGCGCTGGAGGCGGCGAAGGCGTGAGGGGCCTAGCCGCGGGGCGGCCGCCTTCGCGCCGCGCCCGGGCGCGTCAGAGCCCGCCCAAAGCGCCGAGGAAGGCGCGGGCGATGATCATGTGTCCGGCCGGCTGCGGGTGGATGCGATCCCAGGCGAGCGCCATCGGGTGGAGATGGGCGGTGACGGCGTCGAAGGCGGCCTGGGTGTCGACCAGCGTGGCGCCGTGCTTCGCGGCGAGACGGCGGACGATGGCGCCGTATTCGTCCATGCGCGCACGCATCGGATCGGCGCGGTTGGCCTCGATGAAGAAAGGCGTCGCGAGCACGAGGCGCGACGGCGCGGCCAAAGTCGCGAGGGTGCGGATGGCGAGCGTCTCCAGCATGCGCTCGTATTCGTCGGGCAGGACATGGGTCTCGGTCCGGAGCGGGGTGTCGAACTGACGCCAGACGTCGTTGATGCCGATTAGGATCGCGACGGCGTCGGGCCGCAGGTCGAGGACGTCCGCCTGCCAGCGGGCGGCGAGGTCGCGGACGGTGTGTCCGGAGGTGCCGCGGTTGAAGACGCGGACGCCGTCCTGCGGGCGGGTGGCGACGAGCCAGGATTCGACGAGGGAGACGTAGCCGCGACCGAGGCCGGCGGTGCCCCAGGGGGCGGGCTCGCCCATGGGCTCGCGGTTGGCGTCGGTGATGGAGTCCCCGATGAAGAGGAGGCGGGCGTCGCGGGGAAGCGTCATGACGGGACGGGTGTTCGGTGGGTTTCCGGGGCGGGGGCGAGTTTTTGGCGCGCGGGCGACCAGCAGGTGGTGCGGCCGCCGATGGTGGCGCGTTCGAGGGGCTTTTTCGTGCGCGGGCATTTGCCGCCGTCCTCCCAGCGGTGGGTGAAGAGCCAGCTCGCGGGCGGGTCGGGCCATTCGGGGGCGTCGGACTCCCCGATGAGGCGCAATGCCTGCGCGGCGACCCAGACGGTCTCGCGGTGAAGCTTCTTTATCTCGGCGGGCGAGAGGTCGCCGCAGCGGCGGGCGGGGTGGATGGCGGCGCGCCAGAGGATCTCGTCGGCCATCCAGTTGCCGATGCCGGGGAAGCGCTCCTGCATGAGGAGCACGGCCTTGATCGGGGCGCGGGAGCGGCGTCGAAGAAAATCGGATACGGCGGCGAGGGTGAAGCGGGGCGACGTGATCGCGGGCGCGATTTGGGACCACCAGTCTGGCGCCTCCCCGCCCTCGTGAAAGAGCACGCGGCCGAACATGCGGAAGTCGGAGAAGACGAGCGATTGCTTCGCGGCGAGCTGGTCGAGGATGAGGTGATCCGGCTTGGTGTCGGGAAGGCCGGCGGGGCGGACAAGGAGCTCGCCGGTCATGCCGAGGTGGAGGCCGAGCCAGAGCGGCGCGCCGTCCTCGGCGGTGAAGCGAAAGAGCAGCTGTTTCGCCGCGGCGGCGGAAGAGTCGAGTCGCGCGCCGGCGAGACGCCTCGACAGGGCGGCGGTGTCGCAGCCGCGGAGGACGCGGGAGCGCGGGTGCAGGCGCACGCCGGAGACGACGTGGCCGATGCCGGGGTTCCAGCGGCGACGGATGTATTCGACCTCTGCGAGTTCGGGCATGGGGCGTTACGCTGTATGACGAACGACGAACGTCCAAGGGGGCCGGCTCAGGCGAGTTCCCAGGCGTAGGGGTGCTTGGAGAGAAGCTTGTGGCCGGCTTCGGTAAGCCAGGCGACGTCCTCGATGCGGCAGCCGCCGAGGCCGGGGTAGTAGAGGCCGGGCTCCACGGTTACGACGGCGCCGACCTTGAGCGGCTCGTTGACCGGGGCGCTGACGCGCGGGGCCTCGTGGACGGCGAGGCCGAGCCCGTGGCCGGTGCCGTGGAAAAAGCCGACCGCGCCCTTCGGCGTGGCCTTCGTCTCGTAGCCGCGCGCGGCGAACACGTTGACGCATTCGGCGTGGACGGCGGAGGAGATGGCGCCGCCGCGGAGCGCCTTGCGGGCGGCTTTTTGCGCGGCGGCGACGGCGTCGACGAGGGCGCGTTGCTCGGCGGAGGCGCGGCCCTTGAGGTAGGTGCGCGTCATGTCGCCGTGGTAGCCGGTGGCGGTGTGGCGGGGAAAAATATCCACGATGATCAGCTCGTTCGCGCGGAGGGGCCCGGAGCCGCGGCAGTGCGGGTCGCAGGCCTGGTCGCCGCCGGCGACGATGGTGTCGAGGGCGAGGCCGCCGGCCTCGAGGCAGGCGATCTCGATGGCGAGGCGGACGCGCTCGGAGGTGAGCGGCTTGCCGTCGAG
>CAMLNJ010000151.1 GCA_946481225.1 uncultured Verrucomicrobiota bacterium
ACCGAGGGCGTTGAAGAGGTGGTCGGCGCGGCGGACGAAGGGCTTGCCGTCGGAGGCGAAGGCGACCTCGACACGGTTTTTGCCGATGGGATGGACCGAGGTGATCTTGGTGTCGGTGTGGAGATCGATGCCTTCGTCACGGAAGGCTTGTTGCACGACTTCGGAGGCGGCGGGGGAGTGGTCGCGCAGGATGTTTTTGCTGCGCTGAATGAGCGTCACCTTCGAGCCGGCTCGGGAGAGGAATTGGGCGAGCTCGCAGGCGACGATGCCGCCGCCGAGGACGATCACGGATTTCGGCAGGAAATCGAGGTCGAGCACGTCGTCGCTCGTCCAGTGGGGCGTGGTGGCGAGGCCGGGAACGGCGGCGGGCACGGAGACACGCGAGCCGGTGGCGACGAGGAAGAACTTGGCGGAGAGTTTGCGGCCGTCGGCGAGCTGGACGGTGTGCGGATCGAGGAAGCGGGCTTGCGAGCGGAAGAGGGTGAATCGCTTGGGGTTGGTCATCGCCTTTTCGCGGTAGCCGGAGAAGTCGGCGATGACGTGCTTTTTCCAGGCGTGCAGCGCCTTCATGTCCATCTTGGCGCCGGAGATGCGGACGCCGAACTTGGCGGAATGCTTCGCGTGGTGGAGCAATTCGGCGGCGTGGAGGAGGGTCTTGGAGGGCATGCAGCCCTTGAGGATGCAGAGGCCGCCGAGCTCCGGGGCGCCGTCGACGATGGCGACGCGTTTGCCGAGGTCGGCCGCGACGCGGGCGGCGTTGAAACCGGCGGAGCCGCCGCCGATGACGAGGAGATCGAAGGGTTTCATGGGCTCAGGCGGTGAGGAGACGAAGACGGAGGCCGGCGCTTTCGTAGGCACGGAAGCCTTGGTCAAGGGTGACGAAAGTCAGATCCGAGCCGATCGCGAAGGCGGCGAGGTAGGCGTCCATCCAAACTTTTGGCGAGATGGTGGGGATGCCGGCCAGCTTGTGCCAGAGGGCGGACAGTTTCGCGGGCTCGGCAAGGGAGCGAACCTGGGGAAGCGCGGTGAAGGCGAGAAAGACGCGGAGCGCATCGGCGTTGGTCAAGCCGCTGGCCCCGTAGGCTTCCAGGATGGCGGGCGTGGAGCTGAGGCGGAGGAAGCTTTGCTCGGTGGCGCGACAGAAGCAGGCGGGAACCCGGGAGCTGGTTTCAGCAAACAGGGCAGTGGCGGCGGCGTGACGCGGATGGGAGGTGAAAGTCAGTGCTACCCACACATTGGCATCAAGCAGGAGGCTAGACGCGCTCATGGTCCTCTTGCGCCAAAGTGGCGGTTTCGAGTGCCAGGAGCTGATCGACGCTCATTTTCGCGGCCGGGGCGGAGGGGGAGCACAAGATCCGTGGAACTCCTTTGGCGTCGATATCGATGGTGGCTCGCGCAGCCGGACGGGAACGCGTGGTTTGCAGGCCTGCGCGAAGGAGCTCCGCAGCCAAGTCCTTGACATTGCGGTCCTCACGAACGGCGCGGAGCTTTATCTCACGCACAAGATCTTCGGGGAGATCCAATGTGGTTTTCATGAAGCCAGCTTGCTGGTTTGCTGGCTTGCTGTCAAACAAGGGGCACTTGGCTAGCCGCGTTTGGGGCCCCACTTGCGGTCGTTTTTAAGTTCGAGGCGGCGGGTTTCGACCTGGATGCCGGCGACGGCGGGGTGTTGGCGGAGGGTCTTGAAGGCGTCGGGGTTGAAACGGAAACCCAATGCGCTGCTGGCCTCGCTCAGTGCGGTGACGCGGTTTTCGAAGACGAAGCCGAGGTCGATGCGGGTGTCGCCGTTGTATTTGTCGAGCGTGGTGCGGAGGAGTTTTAGGAACTCGGTGAGCTTCGGGTGATCGGGGTGGAGGAGCCAGCCGATGCGCTTGACGTTCGCCGTGGTGTAGGACTGAAGCGGATACGCTTCCTTCACGTTGATGCGCGGGCCTTCCTGGCCGACGATGATGGTGCCGAGGACGCAGATCAGCGCGCTTTCGGAGAGGTTGTGGCCGTGGGCGGCGAAGGCGTCGGCGAACATGTTGAGGCCGATGGTCGCGGAGCGCGTCTGGAGGCTGAAGGCCATCCACGGGCGGTTGTCCTTTTTCGCGAGTTTCTTCTGGAGCGAACCGGCGATGCCGCAGAGGCGGAACTCGGTGCGGTCGTCCTGTTCGAGCAACTCGGTGACGGGGTAGGTGTCGAGCGCCTCGACGAGGCCGGCGTAGGCGTCGAGCGGGTGACCGGAGACGTAGAAGCCGAGGAGTTCCTTTTCGAATTGGAGGAGGGTGGAGGCGTTGAAGGCGAGCGTGGTGGTCGGGCCCTTGTTTTTCGCGGTGGCGGCGGGCGCGGCGGTGGTCGGGGCGCCGGGGGCGACCGGGGCGGCGAACATGTCGGCGTGCATCGCGGGTGCGGGCGCGGCGGGTTTGGCTGCGGGGGCGCCATTGCGAGGGGGCGGGGCAAGTTGCGGCGAGGCGGCGACGGGCGGGGCGGAGCGGCGGTGGCGGAGGGCGTCGTCGAGTTCGCGGCGGAGTTTTTCGAGCGGCGGCGGCGGTTGGGGCGCGTCGAGTTCGACGCCGAAGTCGAAGGAGATCGTCTCGGCCTTGGGCGCGGTGTCGACGGGCTTGGCGGGGGCGTCGTTTTTGCGGAGCGCGGGGTATTTCCGGACGAGGTCGGCGAGGGCTTCGAGGTGGGCGTCGATGAGATTGTAGAGTTCCTCGCGGTCGGCGCCGGAGAAGTCGAAGGCGCCGGTGGCGACCAAGCACTCGAGCACGCGCTTGTTGAGGGCGCGGCTGTCGACGCGGAGGAGGAAGTCGCGAAAGTCCTTGAACGGACCGTTGGCGTCGCGCTCGGCGATGATTTTTTGTCCGGCCTGCTCGCCGACGCCCTTGATGCCGGCGAGTCCGAAGCGGATGACGCCGGCGTCGGAGGCCGAGCTGGGGCTCGGCGTTCCCGGGGGCGACGCGGCGGCGCTTTTCTTGAAGACGGGCGTGAAGGCTTCGCGCGACTCGTTGATGTCGGGGCCGAGCACGGTGATTCCCATGGCCTCGGACTCGGCGATGAAGTGGGAGACCTTTTCCGCGTTGCCGAGCTCGGCGGTGAGCACGGCGGCCATGAACTGCACCGGGTAGTTGGCCTTCAAATACGCGGTGTGGTAGGCGACGACCGCGTAGGCGGCGGAGTGCGACTTGTTAAAGCCGTATTGGGCGAACTTGTTGAGGAGGTCGAAGATCTCGTTGGCCTTGGATGCGGGGATCTTGTGCAGGCGCTCGGCGCCCTCGACGAATTTGACGCGCTCCTTGGCCATGGCGTCGGCGTCTTTTTTACCCATGGCGCGGCGAAGCATGTCGGCGCCGCCGAGGGTGTAGCCGCCGATGACCTTGGCGCACTCCATCACCTGCTCCTGGTAGACGATGATGCCGAAGGTTTCCTTCAGCACGGGCTCGAGGAGCGGGTGCGGGTAGACGATGGAGGACGGGTCTTTTTTGCCGCGGGCGTAGTCGGGGATGAACGCCATCGGGCCCGGGCGGTAGAGCGCGGAGATGGCGTTGATGTCGTCGATGGTGGAGATGCCGACCTGGCGGGAGGCGCTTTGCATGCCGCCGGACTCGAGCTGGAAGACGCCGATGGTCTTGCCGGCGTTGAGGAGCTCGTAGGTCTTGGGGTCGTTGAGGTCGCGGGAATCGAGCTCGAAGTCGGGCTTGGCGGTGCGGCGGACGTTTTCGACGGCGTCGGAGATGACCGTGAGGGTCTTGAGGCCGAGGAAGTCCATCTTGAGCAGGCCGAGCTTGCCGACGGCGCCCATGTCGAACTGCACGGTGACGTCGCCTTCCTGCGAGGTGAGGGGGACGAACTCGTCGAGGGGCTGCTCGGTGATGATGATGCCGGCGGCGTGCTTGCCGGTGTTGCGCACCATGCCTTCGAGGACGAGGCCCTGGTCGATGATCTTTTTGGCGACGGGGTTGCGGTCGTATTCGGATTTCAACTCCGCGGACTTGGCGAGGGAGTCGGCGAGGGAGATGTTGAGCTCGTCCGGGATCATCTTGGCGAGGCGGTCGGCCTCGGCGAAGGGGAGGTCGTGGACGCGGGAGACGTCGCGGACGACCATCTTGGCTCCGAGGGTGCCGTAGGTGATGATGTTGGCCACGCAGTCGCGGCCGTATTTGTCGCGGACGTAGTCGATGACCTCGACGCGGCGGCGCATGCAGAAGTCGATGTCGAAGTCGGGCGGCGAGACGCGCTCGGGGTTGAGGAAACGCTCGAAAAGGAGGCCGAAGCGGATCGGGTCGATGTCGGTGATGCCGAGGAGAAACGCGACGAGGCAACCGGCGCCGGAGCCGCGGCCCGGTCCGACGGGGATGTCGTGCTCGCGGGCCCAGTTGATGAAGTCCCAGACGACGAGGAAGTAGTCGTCGAAGCCGGTGACGTGGATGATGGAGAGCTCGTAGCCGGTGCGGAGGACGAGGAGCTCGTCGGGCGCGAGGCCGGAGTAATCGGGCGGGGCGGGCTTTTGGCCGGGCGCGAGGTTTTGGAGTTTGGCGAGGCGCTCGGCGACGATGGGGTGGGCGGCGACGGCGTGGTAATCGTGGCCGTAGCGGTGGGCGAGGCCCTTGACGCAGAGATCGAGCAGGTAGGAGTGCGCGGCGATGCGGTGCTCGGGGCTGCGGGCCTTGATTTCGGGAGGAAGCGGGTAACGAGGGTAGCGTTCGGAGCCCTTGGGGAAGGGGATTTTCACCTCGCACATTTCGGCGACGAGGCGGGTGTTGGTGAGCGATTCGGGGATCTCGCCGAAGAGCTTTAGCATTTCGTCGGCGGACTTCAGGTAGAAGGCGGACGAGTCGAACTTCATGCGGTTCGTCTCGGCGACCTTCGATCCGGTCTGGATGCAGAGAAGGGTGTCGTGCGAGGAGGCGTCGGTCTCTTTGACGTAGTGGACGTCGTTCGAGCAGATCGTCTTCAGCTGGTATTTCTCGGCGAGGCGGAGAAGGCCGGGGATGATCTGGCGCTGCTCGGGGATGCCGTGGTCCTGGAGTTCGACGAAGTAGTTTTCGCGTCCGAAGATCTCGACGTAGCGGGCGCAGGCGGCGTCGGCTTCCTCCTCGCGATTGCGCATGAGGTGTTGGCAGACCTCGGAGGCGAGGCAGCCGGTAAAGCCGATCAGGCCCTTGGCGTATTTCGCGAGGGTGGGGAGGTCGGTGCGAGGCTTGTAATAAAAGCCCTGCAGGTGCGAGTCGGAGACCAGCTTGAGGAGGTTTTGGTAGCCCTCGAGGTTCTTGGCTAGGACGCCGAGGTGAAAGTAGCTTTTACCGTCCTCAGATTTGCCGGCTTTTTCGAGGCGGGAGCCGGGGGCGACATAGAGTTCGCAGCCGACGAGGGGCTTGAGATTGTTGGATTTGGCGGCATTGAAAAACTCGATGGCGCCGAACATGTTGCCGTGGTCGGTAAGCGCCACGGCGGGCTGGCCGAGCTCGACGGTGCGCTTCATGAGGCGGTCGATTTTGCAGGCGCCGTCGAGGAGGCTGTAGTCCGTGTGGACGTGGAGGTGGACGAAATCAGAGGCGGCGATCGACACGATGCGGTGAAAGAGAGCGGCGTGTCTGGCTCCCGCAAGCGTGGACGCTGCGGATATGAGAAGAGGTCAAAAAAGCCGTTGACGGGGGCGGACGCGGCCGGTTGCTTCTCAACTTTTTCCACCTCCGAGCCCTCCCTTTCATCATGTCCATCGAGATCAAAATCCGCAAAAACGAGCCCGTCGACCGCGCCCTGCGCCGTTTGAAGAAGAAGCTCGAGCGTGAGAACATCATCAAAGACGTTCGCGCGAAGCGCTACTACGAGAAGCCCACCGAGCGCCGCCGTCGCAAGGAGAAGGTCCAGGCCTTCACCCAGATGCTGCGCCGCCGCTACGCCGAGTAAGTCGCCTCCTCGCCGGCCATGAGCCGGTGAAGTTGGTCTTAACGACCGCGCCAGCGTAATTTGCTAGCGCGGTTTTTTATTTTACCTGTTGCGAGCGCAACGCCGTGCGTTTGCGTTGCCCGCCCTATCGCTCGCCGTCCCTTGAAGCCGATCCTCGCCCTTTCAACCTGTTGGAATTCTTTCCGTCACCATGACGGCTATGCGATGCTGCATGAAATCGCCGCCTTGGGTTTCACCCACGCGGAGCTGAGCCATGGCATCCGGATCGTGCTGGTCCCGGGCATCCTGAAGGCCGTGGAGGAGGGGCTGATCAAGATCAGTTCGACGCATAATTTTTGCCCGCTCCCCGCGGGCGTGACCCAAGCGGCTCCGAATTTGTTCGAGCCGTCGCAGGAAGACCGGCGCGAGCATGAGCAATGGCTGCGACACACGAAGCGTTCGATCGACTTTGCCGCGCAGGTGAAGGCGCGCGTGGTGGTGCTGCATCTGGGCAGCGTGAAGTTCTGGCTTTTCCCGCCGGGACGAAAAATCCAAGCGTATCTGCGCAACGCTCCCGACACGGTGGTCGCCACCGATGCGCGGTATCAAGCCGTGCTGCGGAAATCCTGTGAGAAGCTGCGCGGGCGGATGGGGCCTTTTTGGAAGCAGGTGCAGAAGAGCCTTGGTGCGATCTCGGCCTACGCCCGCGACCGCGGAGTGGCTTTGGGATGCGAGAACCGCGAGAAGTTCGAGGAGCTGCCGCTGGACGACGATTTTCCGTCGTTCTTCGAAGGACTGCCGCCCGATACGCCCTGCGGTTACTGGCACGACACGGGTCATGCCGACATCAAGGAAGGAATGGGTCTGATCAACCATCGCGCGCACTTGGAGCGCAACGCGAGCCGCCTGCTCGGTTTCCACCTCCATGACGTTTCCGCCGCCGGAAAGGACCACCAGCCGGTCGGCGCGGGACGCATCGATTTCGAAATGATTAGCCGCTTCTGGCGTCCGGAGCAGTTGCTTACGCTTGAGCTCAGCCCGCGGGTTTCCACCGAGGACGTCGTTGCGTCGAAGGCGCGCGTCGAGGAGCTGATGGCCAAGCGGTTTGGCTGATCGCTCCGCGGGAGAGACGGCGAGGCGAGCGCGAGCGCGTGCGGGGCTCTCGCCGGCGAGATGCGACGCGCCTCAGGCTATGCCCCGGACCTCGGTCGCGCCGTGCGTGAACAATTCACGGACCCAGCGGCGGTGCGGGCCGGACATGAGCACATGCT
>CAMLNJ010000152.1 GCA_946481225.1 uncultured Verrucomicrobiota bacterium
CGCCGAGGCGGCGGATGTAGCCGAAGTTGTCGTCGACCCAGACGAGCGTGACGTCGTCCGGAATCTCGAGCCCGGCGTCGTAGATGGGGAGCACTTCCTTGTAGGGCACGAAGCACTGCGCCACGGGGCCCCATTGGCGGGAGACATGCCGGTCGAGCAGGGCGCGCTGATCGGCGATGACCGAGCGGACGAGGTCGATGCGCTCGGGCAGGGCCGTGGGGGGCGCGGCCATGCCGCGATCATGGATGCCGCGGATGCCAAGGGTCCAGACGGCCTCGTGCCGGCCGCGGGTCTTGGCGCTCCACTCCCAGTAGGAGTGGATGACGTCGCGGTTGATGCCGTAGTTCCACGGGCCGCGCGCCTTCTCATCCCAGTGGATGTTGTTGCACAACATCGGCTCGCAGTGGGAGGAGCCGGCGACGATGCCGTAGTGGTCGGCGAGCGCGATGCTTTCGGGCATGCGCTCGAACTCGCGGCTGCACTCGTGCATGGCGGGCCAGACGTAGTTGAGGCGCAGGCGCAGCATCAGCTCGAAGATCTTCGCGTAGGTCTTGGGGCCGATGTCGCCGGACTCGGGCTCGAAAGTCTTGGCGGCCCAGGGGTGGAGGCCCCAGTCCTCGTCGTTGATGAAGATGCCGCGATACTTCACCGCAGGCGCTTCTTCCAGCCGCCGGTCGGCGTCGACGAATAGACGCGGGCGACGGGGCACGGGCACGTCGGCCCACCAATACCAAGGAGACACGCCGATTTGCCGGGAGAGTTCGTAGATGCCGTAGAGGGTGCCGCGCCGGTCGGAGCCGGCGATGACGAGGGCTTGGTCGACGCCGGGCAAGGGGCGCGCGACGGTGGCGATGACAAAGCCTTCCCAACGGCCGGCGAGGGTGGCGGCGTCGAGCTTGCCGGAGACGACGAGCGCGTCGATGAGCGCGCTGTGGCCGACGGTGCCGATGATGACGGGCCGGGAGGCGGGCGGCGAGGCGACAGGGGCGGTGCTGAGGGCGGGGCTGAGATCGGTGACGCGGTGGAGATCGACACGAAGATCGCCCAGGGCGCGGATTACGGAGGCGTGGTCGGCGGCGTCGTGCCAGAGCGGGGCGGCGACGTCGGAGTCGACGAGGGGGAAGGCGTCGGCCGACGAGGGATCGTCGGAGACGATGGACTCCGGCAGGCCGAGGGCGGCTTCGGCGACAGATGCGGAGAAAACAAACGCGAGCGTGAGAAGGAGGAGCGAGCGTCGGAGAAGCCGGAGCATGAGGTGGTGGAGGGAAAGGCAACCATGGGACTGACCAGGGGATGCCGCCAGCTTGCTCGCCCCGGCATGGGGCGCGTCGCACGTAATCGGACTGGCATGTTCGCGAGCGGAACGTGTCAGGGACCGACGACGCCGTTGCGGCCGAGCTTTGCGATCTGCTCGGAAGACAGCGTTTGCAGGAGGGACTCGTTCAGTCGGGCTTGGAGCGCGGATACCTGATCTTGGATCTTCTCGGGAGGAATCCCGGCGGCATAGGCGGAGAGCTTTACGCGCCTGGTTTCCGTTTCGTGGGCATGGAGGAGCTCGAAGACGTTTTCGATGTCCTGCGCGCTGAGCCGCCAACTCGGCGCGAAGTCGACCATCGTTTGGTAGCGAGGGTCCTGCTGCTTGCGGTAGAGCGCGTAGGCTTTTTCGCCGAGAGCCTGCTGGAGCTGCGCCTCCCTTAATTGGGTTAGCGCCTCCTGCTCTTGATCCAGTTTCGCGCTGTCGATGGATCCGTGCTGGGCCGCGATTTGCAGGTCCGCCCTTCCGTCGCCGAAGGTGCCCTCGATCTCTTGGACTTGGGCGAATTGGGCTTCGGAGATCCCGAGGCCGCGAAGTTCGCGTCGGAGGTAGGCGGGTATCCCGGAGTCTCGGGCTTCGTTAAATCGTTCAAACCCGACCAGTTTTTTCAGCTCTTGCTCGTAGTCGGCCTGGGCGATCTCGACGCGCTCGTCGTAGGCGGCCGGATCGATTTCCTTCTTCAGCTTGGCGCGTTCGAGGGCGCGCAGCCGGTCCGTGAGCGCGGTGCGAAGGGGGTGCAGCTTGTTCGCCTCGTCGGCGGTGAGGGCCAGGGCGCCGGTGTTGATATCGAAAAACTTTCGGTTGCGATCCCACTCACGAAACGCGTCCTCGCCGAGGGCGTCCCGCATGGCAGCTTCGAGCGCGATTTCGCGGTCCAGGTTGAAGAGGGCCAAGTCCTCCATCTCGACCTTTCCGTTGGTGTATTGCTTTTGCAGCTCGATATCGCGCTCGCTCCATTTCGCGTGGAAGTCCGCTTGGATGGCGGCGATGAGAACGTGCCGAGGGACGTTGCTCCGATGCAGGCTTTCCCTCCAATCCGTGCCGTCGGTTTCGCGCATCGAAGGGCGAGTTTGTTCGTCGGCGGCCCCGAGGGGGCTCCGCGTCCGTCCGTGCAGTTCGTCTTCCGGCGCCGGCCGGGCGATTTGAGGCGGTGAATTTCGCAGATTCGCGAGCAGGAGGACGGCGATCAGGCCTGCGTTCAGCGCAAGGGAAGCGATGGTGAGAGGGCTTGTTTTTTCGGTGCAACGCATAGCAGGTGGCCGATGGCGGGGTGCGGGCGCGGGTCGTGGCGCCCGAAGGCCCCTCCGCCTTTTGATCCTAGAAATTTCCCTCCCAACTGCGATTTCTAGGTTGATGGCGGAGGGGCGGGGACAAGGCGGGTTAGTATATCAAGGTCGTGACGCTTTGAGCGGGGAGGGAGGCCCAGAACGAACCGCTGGAGGCGTTGATCGAGGCGATGGTCGCGAGGTCTTCGCTCGAGGATGTGCGCCAACGGGTCATGGTGCCCAGCGTGGCGCCGGAGATCGAGAACTGCTGGTTGACCGTGGTGGTCGAGTTGTTGACGGCCACGATGACGTATTTTCCGGAGCCCTTGAACGCGGTGACGTAGACGCCGCTGGTCGGGTTTGCGGTGGAATCGACCCGGACGTAGCCCGGTTGCACGGCGCGGGACCATTGGGAGAAAACGCAGCCGCGCTTGCTTCGGTTGCCGTTGGCATCGAGGGGACCGTATACACGTTTCAAATACCAGTGCAGGTAGGCGTTGACTTGCGCGGTGTGAAGGAAGTCGTGGAGGCCTTTGGCGGTCTTGAGGACGCCCGTCATGCTTTGGTCGTCGATCAGGTGTTCCGTCATCCAGACCTCCTTGCCCTTGTTTTTGGCCAAGGTGTAGTAAGCGGCGGTCGCGCCGTAGGCGTGCCCGCCTACGATGTCGAGATTCGCTGCGGCGGTGGTGTCGTTCAAGGTCGGGTCCGTCATGGCCTGCCGGAATTGGAACGATTCGGCCGCGATCACCTTCGTGGAGGCGAAGGCCCCCATCTGGCTCTTCACGAAGTCGCGGATCTCCGTCGCGGTCCAGTCGCAGGAAACGTAGGTCACCTGGTAGTCCGGTTCGTTTTGCACGGAGATCGCGTGAAGCTCGCTGCCGTTGGCGCGGGCGTAGTTCACGAAGTTGACGAGGTGATTCTTGTAGTTGGCGTATTCGGTGGTCTTCAGGCTGCCTCCGACGGTGTCGTTGTTGGTCTTCATCTCCGGGGGAGGGCTCCAGGGAGTGGCCATGACGATCGCGCCGCGGCTCTTGGCCATCGCGCCGCGGGAAACCTCGGCGGACCAGCTCGAGCTGGCCGAGTTGGCGGGCACCTCGATGCGAGCTATGTCGAAGCCAAGGGTGCCGCCTCCGCTGGTGAAGCCTTTGTCCATGTCCGTGGCGGTGAGGCCGCCTTGCCAGCCGATGGTGCAGGCGCCAAATCCACGGATGGTTTGTTTGGTGCTGCCGAAGTTGATGCTGCAGGTGGCCGCTTGCAGATGCGGCGCGTGAAGGGACAGGAGCAGCGCGGCGGCCGCCGCGAGTCCTGAACGAGGAACGTAGTTGGTGGGGTTGTTTTTTTTCATTTTTTTTGGGGGGGGGGAAGACTTTGCCAATCCGTGCTGGCCCGAGGGGGGGAAGCCGGCGGCCTCATGGTGCAGTGCCTCGCGCCGCCGTCCGTCGCCGGGCCTGTTTCGCGGGAACCCGTGGATACCCTTTCGTCGCGTCCGACCGTGGCGTCACCAGCGGGCGTATGGGCGGAGATGTGGCGAAAAAAGCGGCTCCCTCCGTCTACCGAGAGCGGAGGGGGCCGGCGGGAATCAGTTCGTCATGAAGGTCGTGACGCTTTGAGCGGGGAGCCACGACCAGAACGACCCGCTGGAGGCGTCGATCGCGGCGATGGTCGCCAGATCCTCGTTGGAAGAGGTGCGCCAGCGGCTCATCGAGCCCACGGTGGCGCCGGAGAGGGAAAATTGCTGGGAGATCCCGGTCGTCGAGTTGTTGACGGCCACGATGACGTATTTTCCGGAGCCCTTGAAGGCGGTGACATAGATGCCGCTGGTCGGGTTGCCGGTGGAATCGACCCGGACATAACCCGGTTCGACGGCGCGGGCCCATTGGGCGAACACGCAGCCGCGCTTGCTGCGGTTGCCGTTGGCGTCGAGCGGTCCGTATACGCGTTTCAAATACCAATGCAGGTAGGCGTTGTGTTGCCCGGTGTGGAGGCAGTCGTGGATGCTCTTGGCGGTCTTGATCACCCCCGCGAGGGTCTGGTCGTCGATCAGGTATTCCGTCATCCAGACCTCCTTGCCTTTGGACTTGGCGAGGTCGTCGTAGGCGATGGTGGCGCCGTAGGCGTGCCCGCCGACGATATCGAGGTTGTTTACGGCGGTGGCGTCGTCGAGGATGGGGTCGGTGTAGGACTTTTTGAAATTGAACGACTCGGATGCGATTACCTTGGTGGAGCCGAAGACGCTCATCTGGTCGCGCACGAAGTTGCGGAGCTCCTCCGGGGTCCAGTCGCAGGAAACGTAGGTGACCTCGTAATCGGGCTCGTTCTGCATGGAGATCCCGTGAAGCTCGCTGCCGTTGGCGCGGGCGTAGTTCACGAAGTTGACGAGGTGGTTCTTGTAATTGGCGTATTCGGTGGTCTTCAGGCTGCCCGAGACGGTGTCGTTGTTGGTCTTCATTTCCGGGGGCGGGCTCCACGGGGTGGCCATGACGATCGCACCGCGGCTTTTGGCCATGGCTCCGCGCGAGACCTCCGCGGACCACCCTGAGCTGTCCGAGGTGGCGGGCACCTCTATGCGGGCTATGTCGAACCCGACGGTGCCGCCTCCGCTCGTGAATCCCTTGTCCATGTCGGTCGCGGTGAGGCCGCCTTGCCAGCCGATGGTGCAGGCTCCGAATCCGCGAATGGTCTGTTTGGTGTTGCTGAAGTTTACGTTGCAGGTGGCGGCGCCGAGGGGCAGGACGAGGGCGGAAAGGCCGAGGACGAGAAGCGCGCCGCGGGCGCGCGAGAGCTGCGGGTGGGGTGTCATGGCGGGGTGGGGCTTGAGGACGGAGCCTGGACCGACTAGGGGGTATTGGTCGCGAGGCCTTGGGGTGAGGCGGGCGTGCGCTGGCGGGCACGCCGGGATGCACTCCGAGCAAGCGGAAGGCGGGGCCGAGCTCAAAACCGATTTCGGTCCAACGATAGAGCAGGGGGGCGGCGGACGACCCTTGAAAAGGCCCCCCTGTGCGCGATATGCGGCCGGGGATCAGTCGGCTTTGGCGACGCCGCGGTCGACGCGATAGTGGTCGAAGTCCACGTGGCCGCCGGCGGCGAGCGTCGCGAAGTGGAAAAGCGCGAAGCGGTAGCCCATGAAGTGGGGAATGGTGTAGGACATCGGCGAGGGTTTGCCGATCTCGGTCCACTCGCGGCCGTCGGGACTGTGGAAAAAGCGCGCGACTTCGGGCGAGGAGCGGAAATCGCACTCGACCTTGAGGTGGACGGTATCGCCCGCGAGGGGCACCGAGGCGATCTCGACGGGCGCGCCGGAGGCGGCGGAGACCATGACGAGGGAGCGCGCGCTTTTGGTCTTTTTCACGCCGACAAAACCGTAGCGGCTTTGAAAGGCGGCGAGGCCGGCGTAGTCGCCGTCTTTCATGCCACGGGTGTCGATGCAGGTGACTGCGGAGGAACGCGGGCCGATGGTGCGCTGGGTGAGGGTGTTTCTAGCCTCGGTCAGGCCCGAGTCGACGCGGGCGGTGGTGAGGCGGAGGTGGCCGGGGCGGGCGGCGAGCGACCAGTGGCGGTCGTCGGGATTGTGGTTCCATTGCCAGGCGAGGGGCAGGGGACGTTCGTCGGGAGCGCGGTCGAATTCGTCGGAGGCGACGAGGTTGCCGAGCTCGCGTTCGTCGGCGGCGATGTCGAGCGTGTCGGTGGCTTTGCCGTCGACGCCGAGCACGGGCCAGCCGTTTTCCCAGCGCATGGGCACGAGCCAGGGGACGCGGCCGACTGCTCCCTGATCCTTGAAGAGGTAGGCATACCACTTGCCGTCGGGGGTGTCGATGAAGCCGCCCTGGGCGATGCCGCGGTCGCGGAGGATGACGCGTCCCTCGTAGGGGCCGGTGATACGGTCGGCGCGGTGGACGAGCTGCATGCGCATGCCGCCGGGAGGCCAGGTGATGTTGCAGACGTAATAGCGGCCATCGACTTTGAACATCTGGGAACCCTCGGCGGGGAGGCCGATGCGCGGGGCGGCGACGAGGCTGGCGTCGCGGATGACGATCTCGTCGAAGCCGCCGGGCTTGAGGGCGGAGGCGTCGGCGGTAAGCTCGACGAGGCGGAGGTTGTTCGCGCCATGCAGCATGTAGACGCGGCCGTCGTCGTCGAAGAAGAGCGAGGCGTCGTGGAGCGCGGGCGAGAAAGAGGATTCCTTCCATGGGCCGCGCTCGATGTCCTTGGTCGAGTAGACGTAGGTCTTGCCGGTGGTGCTGGAGAAGGTGGAGACGTAGAAGGTGCCGTCGTGGTGGCGGAGGCTGCCGGCCCAACTGCCGTGGCCGTAGGCGCTTTTGCCTTTTTCGAGCCGGAGGGCTTCGTTGTCGCCCAGGGTGTCGTAGGCGTAGCCGACGAGGTTCCAGTTGACCAGGTTGGTCGAGCGCATGATGGGCAGTCCCGGGTTCATGTGCATGGTGGTGCTGCCCATGTAGTAGGTGGCGCCGACCCGGATGATCGACGGATCGGGGACGTCGGCCCAGACAACGGGATTGCGCGCGAAGCGTGGCGCGGGCGAGGCGGATTCCGCGAGCAGGCCGGAC
>CAMLNJ010000153.1 GCA_946481225.1 uncultured Verrucomicrobiota bacterium
CTGAAATCGCCCTCGGGCCGAAGCCAAGTTCGGCCAACGCGCCAAACGCCGCGAAGACAAAATGAAAAAGATCCTTCCGCCGCCGCCACTTGCCGCCAAAATGGACGGTTCCGCATGTTGCGTCTTTTTCTTCCGCCCAATCTCCCGGCCGCCGCCGCGCGCGACGCCATTCCGCTGAAGGTCCGGATCGACACCTCCGTCTCCCCGCCCCCGGCTCAACTACCCGCCCTCGCGGTGCTGTCCCGCCTCTGCAATGGCGCCGCGGTCCCGCCGCCTTTCGTGCAAGTCACTCGCGCGCAGCTTCGCGAATTGGTTTCCGCACTCGCCGGTCAGCCCGTCTTCGCCGCCCTCTCCGAACCGGACAAAACCCTTCTCTGGATCGGCCCTCGTCTCCGGGGCGTGAGCGAACACCTCGGCGCGGCCACTCCGCCGCCCGCAGCCGCGACCCCGCCCCCCTTGGCCGGCCCCCGCTCGCTCTCGATGCGCGCGCCGCGCCTCAGCCCCCGTGACGACGAACCGCTCACTCCGCTTACCGTGGACGGCAGCGAGCACTACCTCGCGATCGCCTTGCCCTCCCGCGAGCACCCCGCCTACGCCGCCGCCCGCGATCTGCTTTCCACCAACGGCTTCGTCCTCGATCCATCCACGAAGAAGTGGTGGCTGCGCGACCGTCATAAAGTCCTCAACTTTCTCGCCACCCACGGCGACACGCTCCGCTCGCGCTTCCACGCCGACTTCACCCCGAATTTCGAGAAACACTCCGCCGTTTTCTCCGCCGCCGAGGTGCAGGCCGAGGTCGAGGAGGCCGGCGCGGGAGAGTTCACCGTCTCGGTCGGCCTCTCCGCCGGCAAGGTCGGCGACGAGGAACTTCGCGCCGCGCTCGCCGCCGGACGCCGCTTCGTCGAGGACGGGAAAAAAATCTACCTTCTCGCGCCCGACCAGCTCGAGCGCCTCGCCAAGGCCCAGGCGGCTCTCGCCGGCGGCACCGCCGCCCCCGTCACCGCCCGTCGCACTCAGCGCGTATCCTCTGCTCGGATACCGGAGCTCCAGGAGATGCTCGACACGCTTTCGCCCGACTATCAGCCGCCCTCGGCGTGGCGTCGGCGCGCCGAAGCCCTGAAGAACCTCGACCGGCTCGAGCCGGCTCCGATCCCGGCCACCTTCGCCGCCACCCTCCGCCCCTACCAGCAGATCGGCGCCGCCTGGCTCTGGCACTTGCACCGGCACGAGCTCGGCGGGATCCTCGCCGACGAGATGGGCCTCGGCAAAACCGCCCAGGCCCTCGCGTTGCTATCGTCCATCGCCGCCGTCGCGCCGGAGAAAAAACGCCGGCCCTCGCTCGTCGTGTGCCCCGCCTCGCTTGTCGAGAACTGGCGCCGCGAGGCCGCGCGCTTCGCCCCGGCGCTCCGCGTGTTTGTCCACCACGGGTCGCAGCGCATCGCCTCCGTCGAGGCGGCCTCCTCGCACGATCTTCTCGTTACTTCCTACGGGACGCTCACCCGCGACGCCGAGCTTCTCGCCGACATCGACCTCGCCACCGTCATCGCCGACGAGGCTCAACACGCGAAAAACCGCCGCTCGCTCAACGCCCGCAGCCTCCGCTCCCTTCACGCGCACAGCCGTCTCTTCCTCACCGGCACGCCCGTGGAAAACTCCCTCGAGGACCTGCGCACGCTTTTCGAGATCATCCTCCCCGGCTACGTCGACGCCAAGCTCCCCGCCGCCGCCGGCTCGGGCGTGAAGACCGCCGACCGCGACTGGCAGGACGAGCGCCTGCAAAAGCAGACAGCGCCCTACATCCTGCGTCGCACCAAGGCCGCCGTCGCCACGGAGTTGCCGCCCAAGATCGAGCAGGTCATCTACTGTCAGCCCACCTCCGAACAGCAGGCGCTCTACGCCGAATACCAGCGCAAGTCCGAGGAGGAGCTCGATTCCCTCGCCGGCTCCGGCGCCTCCGAGGGCGCCATGCGCATCGCCACCCTCACGCAACTTCTCCGCCTTCGCCAGATCTGCTGCGATCCACGGCTCGTCGAGCAGATGGCCGAGGCTTCCGCGTCCGCGAAACTCGACGCCTTCCGCGAGTTGCTTTCGGAGGCGATCGACGACGGCCATCGCCTGCTCGTGTTCTCCCAGTTCACGAGTCTGCTCGCGCTCCTCCGCGACGAGCTCGACCGACAGGAAATCGCATACTGCTACCTCGACGGCTCCACGCCGACGAAACAGCGCCAGGCCGAGGTCGACCGCTATCAGCAAAACGCCGGCATCCCCGTCTTCCTCATCTCGCTCAAGGCCGGCGGCACCGGTCTCAACCTCACCGGCGCCGACACCGTCGTGCATTTCGACCCGTGGTGGAATCCCGCCGCCGAGGCCCAGGCCACCGACCGCGCGCACCGCATCGGCCAGACCAAGGTGGTAACCACCTATAAACTGATCTGCACCGGCACCGTGGAGGAAAAGGTCATGGTCCTGCAGGACGAAAAACGCCGCCTTCTCGCGGACGTTTTCGAGGCGAGCGACGCGGTGAACTCCAAGCTTACCATCGCGGACCTCCGCGGCCTGCTCGCGCGTTGACCTTAACCGATATCGAAAGGAATTTCATCTCGTGCAAAATTCCCATTGACGCACCCCGCGCGCGTCCTTTGCTCGCACCTCCCGCGCCGCAAGGCGTATGGCAAGATAGCTCAGTTGGTAGAGCAGTTGACTGAAAATCAACGTGTCCCCGGTTCGATTCCGGGTCTTGCCACCACTTTAGCCCCGGACACCTTGGTATCCGGGGCTTTTTCGTGTCCCAAAAACCACCGGCGCAGTTCCCGTTTGCGCGGCCGCGCGTGAGATGATTGGCCTCTTTTCCCGCGCTCGGATCGCCCCGCCAATGTCGCATCCCACCCCTCGCCCCGACGACGCTCCCACTCCTGCCCCCGGGCCCGCGTTCCCGGCTGACGAGGAGTCGATGCGCGTCCTTTACGACGAGCTGCGGCAACTCGCCGCCGCGCGCATGGCCGGAGAAGCGGCCGGTCACACCCTTCAGCCGACCGCGCTCGTTCACGAGGCTTGGCTCCGGCTTGCCGGGCCCGGCGGCATGCAAGGCCGATGGACGGATCGAAACCACTTTTTCCGCGTCGCCGCCCTGACCATGCGCCGCGTGCTCGTCGACCACGCCCGCCGCCACGCCACCGGCAAACGCGGCGCAGGCGCCGATCACCTGCCCTTCGAGGGCTTCGATCTGCCCGCGGCCGATCAGAACACGCGCGTGATGCTGATCGACGAGGCCCTGTCGCGCCTCGAGCAGGAGGACGCCGACGCGGCCCGCGTGGTCACGCTGCGTTTCTTCGGCGGATTCACCAATCGCGAGATCGCGGCCGCCCTGGAGGTCACCGAGCGCACGGTGGAGCGGCAATGGGCCTACGCCCGCGCCCGCCTCATGCAGTTGATCCAGGAAAACCCATGAGCCCTCGCACGGAGTCCGCCGCCGACGGGCGGGCCGCCACACCCGACGCGCGCCGCCTC
Organism: uncultured Verrucomicrobiota bacterium; assembly: GCA_946481225.1. The sequence goes on from CAMLNJ010000153.1 coordinate 3,508, forward strand.
ATCGAACGCGCCCTTTTCGACACCGCCCTCGAGCTTCGCGACCCGGCCCTGCGCGACGCCTTCCTCCGGCAGGCCTGCGGCGAGGACGAGAAAATGCTTTCAGGCATCCGCGGCCTCCTCGCCGCCCACGCGCGGGCGGAGCACTTTTTTCCCGCCCAGGCACGGCCTCCTCGGGACGAAAAACTCGAACCCGGCCCCGGCGATGACGCCTGCTCGACGTCCACGCCGGCGCCGAACACCACCGGAGCCGCCGATCCCGAGCTCATCGGCCGTTATCTTCTGCTCCGTCGGCTCGGCGAAGGCGGCTGCGGAGTCGTGTTTCTCGCCGAGCAAAGCGAACCGGTGCGGCGCAAAGTAGCCCTGAAAATCATCCGCCTCGGCATGGACACCGAGCGCGTCGTCGCTCGCTTCGCCCTCGAGCGCCAGGCGCTCGCGCTGATGAACCACCCCAACGTCGCGCAGGTGCTCGACGGCGGCGCGACCGAGACCGGGCGCCCCTATTTCGTCATGGAACTGGTCGAGGGCGAACGGATCACCGACTACTGCCGCGCGCAACGGCTCGGCACCCGCGAACGCCTCGCCCTGTTCATCCCGGTCTGCCAGGCGATCCAGCACGCCCACCAAAAGGGCATCCTGCACCGTGACATAAAACCCTCCAACGTCCTCGTCTCCGTGCGCGACGGCGTCGCGGTGCCCAAGGTGATCGACTTCGGCGTCGCCAAGGCCGTCTCCGGTCTCGAATGGGGCGAGGCCTCCCGCACCGGGGACGGCCTTTTCATCGGCACCCCCGCCTACATGAGCCCCGAGCAGGCCGAGCCCGGCCGCGTCGACGTGGATACCCGCAGCGACATCTACAGCCTGGGGGCGCTGCTTTTCGAGCTTCTCACCGGCCGCCCGCCCTTCGACTCCCGAAGTCTGCTCGAAGCCGGCCTCGACGAGCTCCGCCGCACCCTGCGCGAGAAAGAACCTCCGCGCCCCTCGCGCCTGCTGCGCGCCCTCCCCGCGGAAGAGCTCTCCCGCATCGCGTCCGAGCACCGTTGCTCGCCCGCCGAGCTGATCACCGCCTTGCGCCGGGACCTCGACTGGATCGTGCTCCGCGCCCTCGAAAAAGATCGCGCGCGCCGCTACGCCACCGCCAACGCGCTCGCGTTCGACCTCGGCCGCCATCTGCGCGACGAACCCGTGGAGGCCCGGCCCGGCGGCCGCCTTTATCGTTTTCGCAAGCTCGTCCGGCGCAACCGCGTCGTGTTCTCCGCCGGCCTCGCCGTAACGCTCGCGTTGATCGCGGGCCTGGGCGTCTCCACCCGGCTCTATTTGCGGGAAAGCGCCGCGCTGCGCGAGCAGACCGTCCTGCGGCGGCAGGCGGAGATCGCCGAGCGCCTCACCCGCGCGGCCTTCCTCACCCGCGAAGGCAGTTTCGCCCTCGCCACCCGCGTGCTCGACGACATCCAAACGCCGATCACCAAACCGTCCCTCGACGGAGTCGTCGCCTACCGTGCGGTCGGCGACTGGCTCGCCCGCCAACGCCGGTGGGCCGAGGCCGCGGAACGCTTTGCCGTCGCGCTGGAGCTCGGCCGGCTCGACATCTGGGCCCCCGTCACGCTCGACCACCAATCCTATGGCGTCGCCCTGCTTCTCGCCGGCGACGAGGCGGCCTATCGGCGTTTTCGTCGCGTCTCGATCGAGCGCTTCTCGCCCGCCACCAATTCCGACGCCGTCGCACGCGTGCTCAACACCTGCCTCCTGCGCCCGCTCGACTCGGATATCCGGGAGCGACTGCTCCCGCTCGGCGCCCGGACCGACTTCTGGTTTTCCAGCCTAAACCCTCGCCTCGCCACCGGCTGGGCCTCCCTGCCCGTCAGCCTTTGGCACTATCGCCTCGGCGAGTTCTTCGACGCCCGGCGCATCGCGCTCCAAGGCGACGATCCCGCCGATCAGGCGGGCGCGCGGGTCGCGACGCTGCGCCTCGTCGTCGCGCTCTGCGACTGGAAGGATGGCCGGCGCGAGGAGGCCCTCGTCAACCTGTCCCGTGTTCGACCGATCATCGAGGCCGGCTTCGACGGCGACTTCGCCCGCGGCAACACCCGCGAAGGTTATTGGTATGACTGGGCTTTCGTCCGCCTACTGCTCGACGAGGCCGAGGCCACGATGGCCGCGAAATCGGACGCCCCCGCGGCCCCCTGAACCGGCGTAGCCGGGTGGAGACGCACGGCTCCCGAAAATCTTTTCGGCCGCCGTGTCGGTTTGGATGGGAAATCCACGCTTATCCTCTTGCCCCGTCCTCGACCCTCCTCCCCGCGTCCTCCCGTTTCGCAACGGCCTTTCCCTTTTCCCGCTTCCGCATGTCCGCCGCATCCACCCCGTCTCCCGCCAAATCCCGCTTCTCGCTCGGCCAAGAACTCGGCCTCGCCCTGGTCATCCTGGTCCTCGGCGCCATCCTCGCCGGATACGGCTGGCACGACGCCACGGCGGGCCGCCCCAACACCTTCCTCAACTTCGACAACCTCGTCGACGGCGTCGCCACGCCGATGTCCTACTACGCCATCATGGCCGTCGGCCTCACCGTCGTGATCATCACCGGCGGCATCGACATCTCCGTCGGCTCGATCATGGCCCTCGCCGCGCTCGGCGGCGCGGCCGCCCTGCAAGGCTTCCCCGCCGGCGCCCCCGCTTGGCAGGTGCTGCCCGTCGCCTTCCTCGTCCCCCTCGCCATCGGCGTGCTCTGCGGCCTCGCCAACGGCGCCCTCGTCGTCGGCCTCCGCCTCCATCCCTTTATTGTCACGCTCGGCACGATGAGCGTCTTCCGCGGCCTCGCCAACGTCCTCCCCGCGCAAAAGACCCTCCCCGCCGCCGGCAAACGCCTTCCCGAGGCATTCACCACCGATTTCATGCGCGAGGAGCTCTGGGGCATCCAGCCGATGCCCCTCGTCATCATGCTCGCGACCGTCGCCCTCGGCTGGATCTACCTGCAACTCACCATCGCCGGCCGCGAGACCTACGCCGTCGGCGGCAACGAGGAAGCCGCCCGGTTCAGCGGCCTGCGCGTCGGCACGATCAAGCTCCGCACCTACGCCCTCTCGGGCCTGTGCGCCGGCCTCGCGGGCTTCGTCTCCCTTGGCCGCTTCGGCACCGCCTCCACCAGCACCGGCACCGGCTACGAGTTGACCGTCATCGCCGCCGCCGTCGTCGGCGGAGCCAGCCTCGCCGGCGGTCGCGGCACCGCGCTCGGAGCCCTCCTCGGCACCCTGATCATCGCCCTCATTGAAAACGGCATCCTCATTCTCCGCCTCGCCCAAGAGTATCGCCTCATCATCATCGGCCTCGCCATCGTGGTCGCCGTCGCTCTCGAACGCCTGGGACAACACCTCCGTCAACGTCGCGCCCGCGCTCACTGATTTCCCTTCGTCGTCTCTTCCATCCCTTTCCCCTGAACATCCAACCATGAAAAACACACCCCGCCTCCTCCGTGTCACCGGCCTCGCGGCCCTCGCGTTGCTCGCGCTCTCCGCCTGCTCGAAGAAAGCCGAACCCGTCGCCTCCGGCGACTCCGCCGCCCCCGCCGCGCGCACCGTCCTCATCGGTATCATTGGCAAGAGCCAGACCAACGACGTCTTCCAGGCCGCCCACGCC
>CAMLNJ010000154.1 GCA_946481225.1 uncultured Verrucomicrobiota bacterium
TGAGGATGAGGAGGCCGTCGCTGTCGGGGAACCGGCGGGCGATGTCGCTGAGGGAGTAGTCGGAGTAGGCGGTGCAGAGGACGATCTGGATGTCGGGGTCGACCTCGCGAAGACGGCGGGCGGTCTCGACGCCGTCGATGCCGGGGGGCATGCGGACGTCGAGGAAGGCGAGGGAGAAGGGGCGGCCGGCGGCGCGGGCGGCGGCGACCGAGGATACGGCGGGTTCGCCTTGGAGGACGCATTCGATCTCGAACGCGGCGGTCGGCTCGGCCGGCGGGGCGGGCGGCGGGGCGAAGGCGGCGAAATCGGCGAAGGCCGGGCGCGCGGGCGAGGCCGGGGCGAGGATCTTCCGGTAGTCGTCGTGGATCGAGGGGAGGTCGTCGGCGACGAGAATGCGGCGATGGTCAAGCGTCATGTTCGGATCCGGGCGGGTGGCGGGGAAGTTCGAGCGTAAAGGCGGCACCGCGTCCGGGGCCGTCGCTGCGCACTCGGAGGGCGCCGCCTAGAAGACGGGCGGTGTTGGCGGCGTTGTGCAAGCCGAAGCCGTGGCCGCCCGACTTGGTGGTGAAGCCGTAGCTGAAGATGGAGAGGAGCTGGTCGGCGTGGATGCCGACGCCGTTGTCGATGATGGCGACGGGCAGGTGGGTGTCGGTGCCGGGGCCGAGGTGGATGCGGAGGGAGGGGTCGGGCTGGGAGGAGGCGGCAACGGCGGCGCGGGCGTTGGCGAGGAGGTTGATGAGAATCTGGACGACGGCGCTGCGGTCGGCGTGGACGAGGTGGGGGCCGGGGCCGTCGGAGACGAGGGAAACGCGGAGGGCGGAGGTGGAGGGGTGGTTCTCGGTTTTGTCGATGAGGAGCGCTTCCTGGATGGCTTCCGCGAGGTCGAACGTCTCGCTGCGGCGGGGGGCTTTGGCGAGGGTTTGCTGGCGGGCGACGATCTCCTTGAGGTGGGCGACGCCGGTGCGGAGGGCGGAGAGTTCCTCCTCGGCCTTGACGAGATGGCCGGCGGCGTGGTCGGCGTAGGCGGCGGCGAATTCGCTGAGCGAGGCGCCGTCGGGGTGGGCGGCGAAGACGGCGGCGGCCTTGGGCGGCGGGGCGCGGAAGAAGTCGCGGAGGGCGGTGACGGCGCTGGCGGCGCGGCTGCGGAGGTGGTCGGCGAGGAGCTCGGCGGAGACGTTGATGCTGTTAAGGGCGTTGCCGATGTTGTGGAGGACGCCGGCGGCGACCTCGGCCATCCCGGCCTCATGGGAGAGGCGGAGCATGTCGCGGGTGTTTTCCCGCAGTCTTTCCTGGGCGGCTTTGCGTTCGCGGACTTCCTGGTCGAGGGCGACGAGTTGCTTGGCGAGGGTCTCGTCGCGCCGGCCGACCTCGACGAGCATGGTGTTGAACGCTTCGGCGAGGGCGGAAACCTCGGCGGGGCCGCGGACGGCGGCGCGCACGGAGTAATCGCGGCGGGTGGTGACGTCGCCCGCGGTGCGGGCGAGCTCGGTGATGGGCGCGGCGACGGCGCGTTCGAAGCGGTGGGCGAGGTAGAGGGCGAGGAGGAGGGTAAAGACGAAGGCGCCGCCGTAGACTCCTGCCCAGGTGAGGGCGGTCCGGCGGAGTTCGGCGCGGTTGTCGGTGACGATGAGCAGGCGGCCGTAGATTTCCTGCTTGTTCACGACGTCGACCATGATGGCGACGACGGGGTCGAGAGGTTGTTGGAGAGATGCGGGATCGAGGGGCCGGCCGTAGGTGACGAAGGGGACGCCTTGGTTGTCGTAGAGGACGGCGGAGACGAAGAGGGGATCGTGTTGGAGGGAGGAGAGGATTTCGACGGCCTCCTTCGGGTCGCCCAAGTTTCCGAAGAGGAGGGCGGCCGAGGAGTTGGCGGCGACGATGCGCGCGGTGGACTGGAGCGAGTCGACAAGGCGCTCGCGGACCCGGCCAAGGTGATGGACGAAGAGGATTCCGCCGACGGTAAGCAGGATGGCTCCGCTCATGACGAAGGCGAAGACGAGCACGTGGCGGCGGAGCGACGGGGTGCGGGCGCTCATGGATGGCGTGAAATGACGGGGGGGGCTTCGCGGTGGATGTTGGCGAGCGCGAGGAGACGAGAACTGAGGACGAGGCCGGCCTGGCGCGCGGCGTCGGGGGCGATCTCGAAACGTAGCGCGCCGGATTCGCGGAAAATCCGGATCATGCCGCCGGCGGCGATGAAATTCGCGGAGTCGGAGACGGTGAGGACGGGGCGGCCGTGGAGCAGCGAGAGCGCCTCGGCGGCGGGCAGCGTTTCGGTTTGGTCGGCGGCGTCGACGTCGAAATAGGCCATGTGGAGGCCGGCGAGGTCCGAGGGGCTTTCTATGCGGACGACCCGAAGGCGACGGCCGTGGAGAAGCTGGCGGTCGGCGAGGCGCAGCAACTCGTCTTCCAGTCCGCGGTCGCCGGAGACGCCGATCAAGTAGGGGGTGATCCCGGTCGGGATGCTCGCGGGCCAGTCGGTGAAGCGGAGAAAATTGAGGAGGAAGGCCGCCTTTACGGTGTCCGGCGAGACCGGCGCGAGGCTCGAGGTCGGCGTGGCGGCCAAAGAGGAAAGGGGGGCGAGTGAAATCGCGGCCGCCGAGATCGCGGCAAGGATGTGGAGCGCGTTGGGGACGAGGCGGCGCATCAGGAGCGGGACGGGATGCGCGAGCTCCCGGTGGCGGCGCGAACCGCGAGGGGGCGCGAGGACGGAGAGGGGCGAGGGGAAGCGGAACGATTCCCTGCGCGCGACAAGCCCTTCGCGGCGGAGCGCGCGGGAAAAAGCATTGGGCGGAGGGTGGAGAAGGCTGGCATGAAGAGCGTCGGATCGCGACGTGGAGGCCTGCGTGGCGAATGATGTATTTCCATGCAACTGCATCTGCCAGTCTGGATTGCGGGGAAAACACCCCAGGCGCGGTTCCTGGGAGAAGCGCGGTGCTTTGGCGCACTTCGAGAGCGCGGAGGGCGGGTGGAGGGAGAAGAGAGAAGCGGCCCTTGTCTTTTTGCTTTCGGGACGCCCCCGCTTCGCGTCGGATGAGGGTTCACTCATTCGCCACCCATGTTCGGCTTTCTTGCCTCCCAGCACCAAAAGACCCGCCGTCTCGCCGCCGACTGGCTCGAGCTCGCCGACAAAATTTTCCACTATCGCCGAGACGTCTTGACGGAGTCGCAGCGGGGAGAACTGGCGGAGGCGGATGCCGCGGTGCGACAGATGCTGCGGGAGAAAGCCGACACGGCGAAGCTGAAGCTGGGCATCGATGCGTTGGAGCGGGTGCTGCGGCGCCATGGCGGATCGCACTACCCGAAGTCGTGGATCGTGGAGAACGTCGAGTTCCTCCTCGTGGCGGCGATCGTGATCCTCGGGTTGCGGGCGTTCTATGTGCAGCCCTTCAAGATCCCGACGAACTCGATGTGGCCGTCCTACTACGGCATGACGGGCGAGGTTTTTCAGACGAAGGCGGATGAGCCCTCGGCGCCGGCGCAGGCCGCGCGGCTGGCGCTTTTCGGCGCCTCAAGCCGACGCGTGGACGCGCCGGACAGCGGCGAGGTGATGGTGCCGATGGCGAACGAAAACTACGCCTACCACGACAAGGTGAAGGGCCGGAAGTGGCTGCTGTTCCCCGCGCAATTGAAGCAATATGAGCTTCGGGTGGGTTCCCGTCTGGTCAGCGTGAAGGTGCCGGCCGACTACGACATGGAATGGACGCTCCGAGACTACTATTTCCCGGGCGACAAACGCCGGCTGGGGGAAATTTTCGCGGAGCGCGCGGCGCGCGGACAGGTCGAGCGAGGCGTGATTGCCGGGACGCCGGTCTTTTTCATGAAGACGGGAAAAACGGTGCGGACGGGCGAGCGCGTGTTGTCCTTCGACGTCATGACGGGCGACCAGCTCTTCGTGGATCGCGTGAGCTACCACTTTGTCCGCCCCGAGGTGGGCGACGGGTTCGTTTTCCGCACGGGCAACATCCCGGACCTCGCGCGAATCGGCGGCGACCAGTATTATATCAAGCGCCTCGTCGGCGTGCCGGGCGACGAACTGCGCATTGAGCGTCCCGTGCTTTATCGCAACGGAGCGCCGATCACCGGTTCGCCGGCATTCGAGAAAAACGCGAAGGAGCAGGATCGCTACGTGGGCTATCGGGCCGATGGAAGTTTCCGCGGCGGAGCGACGGTGAAGATCGGTCCGGACCAATACATGGCGCTGGGCGACAACTCGGCGAACAGCCTCGACGGCCGTTATTGGGGCACGGTGCCGGCGAAGGACGTCGTGGGGCGACCGTTGTTGATCTACTATCCGTTCACGAAGCGCTGGGGGCCGGCGCCCTGACGGCTGTGCGAACCCCCGCGGTCGGGCGGACTACGGCGCGGAAAGCGGCGTAGTGAGCAGGGCGGTGCTGAGGCCGGGCAGGCGTTCGGAAAATTCGGTGGCGGGGTCGGCCTGGCGGAGGGCGCGCTGGACCATGCCCATCTTGGCGTCGAGGTTGTCGACCATGCTGACGAAGACGGCCTCGGGCGTGGCGGCGTAGACGGCGGCGCCCCACTCGGGTTCGCCTTGGTGGCTGAGGATGATGTGTTCGAGGCGTTCGAGGCGATCGGCGTCGAGGCGGGCCTTGATGCCGTGTTTGCGGGCGAGCTGGTAACCGAGGACGACGTGGCCCTGGAGGATGCCGCGGCGGGAGCGCTTGGTGGCGAGGGTGCCCTCGTATTCGATGGTCTTGCCGGTGTCGTGCAGAAGGATGCCGGCCATCGCGAGATCGGGGTCGACCTCGGTGTAGAGCGGGAGGAGCGCGCGGCAGGCGCGGGCCATGTGGATGGTGTGTTCGAGCAGGCCGTGGCGGTAGGCGTGGTGCATGGCGACGGCGGCGGGCGCGTAGCGAAAGGCCTCGCCGATCTCCTCGAAGACGCCACGCACGGTCATGCGGAGCTCGTCGTGTTTGATGCCGTCGATGAAGGTCTGAAACTCGGCCCAGAGCACGTCGCCGTTTTCGGGCGGAAGCTCGACAAGGGCGTCGACGAGGCCGGGCTCGGCGGCGAGCTGCTCCTCGGTGAGCGGGAGGGCCTTGGTGAGCTTGGGCGAGAAGCGGCCTTGAAAGGTATCGCTCCGGCCTTCGATGCGGACGACTGCGCCCTCGCCGGCGGTTTTGACCGGTTCGAAGAGCGGGCTGTCGCCGAAGACGGTGCAGGAAAAGGAGCCGCCGCGGTCGCCGAGTTCGAGGGAGAGGAATGGGTTGCCGTTGGAGGCGGTTTTGACCTGGAGCTTCTTGATGACGAGCACGGCCGCAAAGGGCGCGCCGGGGTTCAGGTCGGGGGACTTGAGTTCGCGAACGGTGAGCAGGGCGGGAGCGTCGGCCATGGGCGGCACGCTGCGACGGCGAGGCGTGGCGCGAAAGCCGAAAAATGCGCCGTGATCAGCCGCGCCGCCTGACCTGAATGAACGCGCCGTTCGGGGTGTTGGTGCGCTTGATCTCGAAAAGGTCGATGGCGGCGAAAAGGTCGCCGAGCTTCGGGAAGCCGTAGTTGCGGGAGTCGAAGGAGCCCTGGTTGGAGATGTGCGAGCCGACGCCGCCGAGGGCGGCCCAGCCATCGGCGTCAGCCTGGGCTTCGACGGCGCTGCTGAGCATGGTGATCAGCTTGCGGTCCTGCTTGAGCTGATTGGCGGACGGCTTGGGGCGCGCGGGCTGCAGGGGGGAGCGGACTTCGTCGAGGTAGAGGAAACGCGTGCAACTGGCGACGAAAGGCGCGGCGGCGTTTTTTCCGCCGAAGCCGATCACCTGCTTGCCGTCGGCGCGGAGGCGGAGGACGAGCGGCGTGAAGTCGCAGTCGGAGGAGACGAGGCAGAAGGTGCCGACGTTCTTGGTGTAGAGGATGTCCATCGCCTCGATGAGCAGCGCCATGTCGGAGGCGTTTTTCCCCTTCACGAGGTCGAAGTGCTGGACCGGCTGGATGGCGTAGTCGTGGAGGACCTTTTGCCAGCCCGCCAACTCGGACTTCTGCCAGTTGCCGTAGGCTCGGCGGATGTTGACGACGCCGTAGGTGGCGAGCTCGGCGATGATGAAGTCGATGCGCGCGGCGGGGGCGTTGTCCGCGTCGATGAGCAGGGCGATGCTGTCGGTGGGCGTCGCGGGCGTGGGCATGCCCGAACCTAGGCCGGACGGCGGATCGGGAGCAAGCGCCGCGGGGGAAGCGATCGATGTTCAATGACGGGCGGCCGAGGGGCGGGCGCCGGGAGAACGATGGTTTACTCGGGCGCGGCATCGGAGAAGAGGTCGGGCTCGGAGGGGGCGAATGTGTTGGCGGCGGCGAGGCGGCGGCAGGTTTCGAGGGTGTCGATGTCGTCGGGTGTCTTGTCGGTGCGGATACGGGCGATGCGGGGAAAGCGGAGGGCGAAGCCGCTGTCGTGGCGTGCGCTGGGCTGGATGCGGTCGAAGGCGATTTCGAGGACGGTGTCGGGCACGACGCGGCGGACGCGGCCGAGGTCTTCGATGGTGTTGGCGATGAAGTGTTCCGTGAGCGCGGCGATCTCGGCGTCGGTGAGGCCGGAGTAGGCCTTGCCGACGGTCCGGAGGGCGCCGGTGGATTCGTCGCGCACGGCGAAGGTGTAGTCGCTGAGGACGCCGCGGCGTTTGCCGTGGCCGAGCTCGACGGCGACCACGACGACGTCGAGGGTGGCGTAGGCTTTCTTGAGTTTGAGCCAGGCGAGGCCGCGGCGGCCGGGCGTGTAGGGCGAGGCGGGGTCCTTGGCCATGAGGCCCTCGTTGCCGCGCCGGCGGGCGGCGAGGAAGGCGGCGTCCACCTCGACGGCGGTGGTCGCGGCGACCACTGGAGCCAGGTGGAGCGATTTATGATTTATGATGGATGATTGATGATTGGAGGCGGCGGCAAGGAGGGATTCGAGGTGTTGGCGGCGGACGCGGAGCGGGGATTTGAGGTGGGACTCGTTGTTGAGCCAAAGGAGGTCGTAGGCGGAGTAGGCGAGGGGGATCTCCTGACCGAGGAAGAGATCGTCGCCGTCGAGGCGGCGGTTGAGGCGTTTTTGGAGATCGGCGAAAGGAAGGGCGCGGCCTTCGCGCCAGGCGAGGAGTTCGCCGTCGAGGATGCAGTCGGCGGGGAGCTCGCGACGGGCGGCGCGGACGAGT
>CAMLNJ010000155.1 GCA_946481225.1 uncultured Verrucomicrobiota bacterium
GCCGATGGTGGTGTCCCAGTTGGCGGAGACGGTGGCGACCTGGCGGATCTCCTCGGTGTCATTCACCTTCTTGGAGATGCGGGCGAGCTCGGCGACGGCGGCCTCGACGGCCTTGTCGATGCCGCGCTTGAGATAGATCGGGTTGGCGCCGGCGGTGACGTGCTTGAGGCCTTCCTTGTAGACGGCCTCGGCGAGCACGGTGGCGGTGGTGGTGCCGTCGCCGGCGGCGTCGTTGGTCTTGGAGGCGACCTCCTTCACGAGCTGGGCGCCGATGTTCTCGTAGGCGTCGGCGAGCTCGATTTCCTTGGCGACGGTCACGCCGTCCTTGGTGACGGCGGGGGAGCCGAATTTCTTGTCGATGACGACATTGCGGCCCTTGGGACCGAGGGTGACCTTGACGGCGCGGGCGAGGAGCTCGACGCCGCGGAGGATCTTGTGGCGGGCGGCTTCGTCGAAGAGGAGTTGTTTGGCGGCCATAGTATTAACGAATTTGAGATTTCAGATTTGAGATTTGAGATTACGCGGAGCCGAAAGGCGGAGCGTTTCAGGCGATGACGCCGAGGATGTCGTCCTCGCGGACGAGGGTGAACTTCTCGCCCTCGATCTTCACCTCGGTGCCGCCGTATTTGCTGATGAGAACCTTGTCGCCGACCTTGACCTCGAAGGCGGTGACCTTGCCGTTCTCGTCCTTCTTGCCGGTGCCGAGGGCGATGACTTCGGCCTCCTGCGGCTTCTCCTTGGCGGAATCGGGGATGATGATGCCGCCGCGGACCTGCTCTTTTTCCTCGATGTGCTTCACGAGGACGCGATCGCCGATGGGCTTGATTTTGACTTTGGCCATGTTGGTTGGGTTTTGGTTTTAACGCTTACGGGAGTTCAGGTTGTATCCTGTTATTGGTTACAGCTCGCCCGGCGGGCCGGGCGAAAGGGGCGGAGCGACGGCGGGCCGGAGCCCGCCGCTACGTTCACTTCTTGTCCTCGTCGACGACCTCGAAGTCGGCGTCGACGACGTCGGCCTTCTTCTCGGACTTCTTGCCGGAACCGGACTGGCCGGAGGCGGCCCCGGGGCCGGGGCCCGCGTCGCCGCCGGGGGCGGCGCCGGCGGCCTGCGCGGCCTGGTAGAGCTCGGCGCCGATCTTCTGGAGGTTCTCGAGCGAGGCCTTCATCTTGTCGACGTCGCCGGACTCGAGGTCCTTCTTGGCTTCGCCGAGGGCGGTCTCGAACTTGGACTTGATCTCGGCGGGGAGCTTGTCGCCGGAATCCTTGAGCGTCTTCTCAAGGCCGTAGATGGTGGAATCGAGGGAGTTCTTGGTCTCGACCTCCTCCTTGCGCTTCTTGTCGGCCTCGGCGTTGAGCTCGGCCTCGCGGGTCATCTTCTCGACCTCTTCCTTGGAGAGGCCGGAGGAGCCCTGGATGGTGATCTTCTGGTCCTTGCCGGTGCCGAGGTCCTTGGCGGTGACGTTGAGGATGCCGTTCGCGTCGATGTCGAAGGTGACCTCGATCTGCGGCGTGCCGCGGGGCGCGGGCGGGATGCCGTCGAGCTTGAAGTTGCCCAGCTTCTTGTTGTCGCGGCTCATGGGGCGCTCGCCCTGGAGGACGACGATTTCCACGCCGGGCTGGTTGTCCGAGTAGGTGGAGAACACCTGCGACTTCTTGGTCGGGATGGTGGTGTTGCGGGAGATCATCGGCGTGGAGACGCCGCCGGCGGTCTCGATGCCAAGGGTGAGCGGGGTCACGTCGAGGAGGAGCACGTCCTTCACGTCGCCCTTGAGCACGCCGCCCTGGATGGCCGCGCCGATGGCGACGACCTCGTCGGGGTTCACGCCCTGGTGGGGCTGCTTGCCGGCGAGCTGCTTGGCGATGTCGACGACCTTGGGCATGCGGGTCATGCCGCCGACGAGCACGAGTTCGTCGATGTTGGCGGCGGTGAGGTCGGCGTCCTTGAGGCAGTTCTTGAAGGGGGCGATGGTGCGCTCGAAGAGGCGCTCGCAGATCTGCTCCATTTTCGCGCGGGTGAGCGAAATGGTGAGATGCTTGGGACCGGACGCGTCGGCGGTGATGAAGGGCAGGTTGATGTCGTAGCTCTGCGCGGAGGAGAGCGCGATCTTGGCCTTCTCCGCCTCTTCCTTGAGGCGCTGGAGAGCCATCGGGTCCTTGCGGAGGTCGATCTGGTTCTCGGCCTTGAAGGAGTCGACGAGCCAGTTGATGAGGGCTTCGTCCCAGTTGTCGCCGCCGAGGTGGGTGTCGCCGTTGGTGGCCTTCACCTCGAACACGCCGTCGCCGATCTCGAGGATGGAGACGTCGAAGGTGCCGCCGCCGAGGTCGAACACGGCGATCTTCTCGTCCTTCTTCTTGTCGAGGCCGTAGGCGAGCGAGGCGGCGGTGGGCTCGTTGATGATGCGCTTCACGTCGAGGCCGGCGATCTTGCCGGCGTCTTTCGTGGCCTGGCGCTGGGCGTCGTTAAAGTAGGCGGGGACCGTGATGACCGCCTCGGTGATCTTGGTGCCGAGGTAGGCCTCGGCGTCGGCCTTCAGTTTGCCGAGGACGAAGGCGGCGATCTGCTGCGGGGCGAACTGCTCGGTCTTGTCGCCGACCTGCACCTCAATGTAGGCGTCGCCGTTCTTGCCGGCCACGACCTTGTAGGGGAGGTTCTTCGCCTCTTCGCTTACCTCGGTGAATTTGCGGCCGATGAGGCGCTTGGCGGAGAAGATGGTGTTCTTCGGATTGGTGACGGCCTGGCGCTTCGCGGCCTGGCCGACGACGCGCTCGCCGGTCTTGGTAAACGCGACGATGGACGGCGTGGTGCGCGCGCCTTCCGCATTGGGGATGACGACCGGCTCGCCGCCTTCCATGACGGACATGCAGGAGTTGGTCGTGCCGAGATCGATGCCGAGAATATAGTGGGCCATGATGCATGTGGGATAGCAGGGCATATGCGCGGCGGGCGGTTAGCTCCGTTACACACTCGGGGTGAGCGGATAATAAATTTAGCGAGTCCAAAGTCCGCCATTCTCCCCTCGCCCTGTTCGCGCCGCATTGTCCCACTTCGAGGCACAATGGCGCGGATTCGGATCGTCCGTGGCGCAGTGAGTCACGGACGCGCCCGGGGAGTGTTTTTGTGGGCAACGCAACCTATTGCAGCCCGCCCGGCCCTTGCTACGGTGCGCACATGGAAATCGAGATCACGCTTCCCGACGAAGTCGCGGTGATGACCCTGCCCGGCGTGGCTTTCTTTCCGCAGGCGCTGCTGCCTCTCCACATCTTCGAGCCGCGGTATCGTCAGATGCTGCGCGACTCGCTCGACACCCATCGCCTCTTCGCCGTCGCCGGGCTGGACGTGAAACGCTCGGCCCACGCCTTCGAACCGCTCTACCGCGTCGCCACCGTGGGCATCGTTCGCGCCTGCCAGGGCCGCGAGGACGGCACCTCCAATCTCCTGCTCCAAGGCCTCACGCGCGTGGCGGTGACGGAAATCATCGGCGAGGAGCCCTATCGTCGCATCAAGATCCGCGCGCTGAGCAGCACCCCCGGCGCCAGCGACGAGGAAAACTCCCGGCTTCGCGCACGGCTCTCCCGTCTGCTGGGCACCCGACTGCGCCTCGGTGGCGAAGGCGCGGACGAGTTGACCAAATTTCTCCGCAGCATCGAGGACCCGGAAACGTTCGTGGATCTGGCGGCGTTCAATCTCTGCGCCGACGCGCGCCTCAAGCAGCGGCTGCTCGAGACCCTCAACATCCACGAGCGCATCGCGCTGCTCTGCGAGTGGGCGAACCGCGAGGTGGAATCGCTCCGGCTGCGCAAGACCCTCCAGGGCAAACTCGCGGACGACGACATTTCCCGCAATTGAGGCCGCCGCGGCCGCGGAGCGCGGCGTGGCGCGTCCGCCCAAACTTTGTCTGGCGGGCCGGTCGCGCCGTTCCGTCGCGCCGCTTCGATACCGCGCGGATTTTGCGCGAACACGCCGCAAGCCAACCCGTGCGCAAGATTCATCGCCGCCGCTAATTTAGTCCCGCTGTCCGCGCTTTTAGGCGCCGGGGTCCGGCCGCTTCCGCCTCGCCGCCGCGCTTATTTTCACCGGAGCATCCGGTGCGATCCTGTCGGCGCATCGCGCCGATTAGCCGCCCCCAAAAGCGACCCAAACGACCAAGACCCGCATGAACACCCGCCGCAGCTTCCTCAAATTCATTCCCGCCACCCTCGGCGCCTGCGCCCTCGCCCCCCGCATCCTCGCCGCGGACGCACCCGCGCCCGTCGAAGAATCCGACCCCGCGGCCGCCGCCCTCGGCTACAAGAAGGACGCCGCCGCCGTGGACACCAAGAAATACGCGCAGTTCAAAGCCGGCAGCACCTGCTCCAACTGCGCCCTCTTCGCGGGCAAGGCCGGCGACGCCACCGGCCCCTGCATGGCCCTCGCCAACCGCCCGGTCTCGTCCAATGGCTGGTGCATGGTCTGGGCGAAGAAGCCCTGACCCGGCGCGTCCGGGCTCAATGGGCGACGAGCAGCTTCTCGTGCTCGACCGCCTCCCCCCGGGCTTCTCCGGTGAGTTTCGACTTCGCGAAGGCGAGCAGCCCGGCCATCTTGCCGCTCGGCGCGTCCCAATATTCGGCGGAGTGGATACGCACCCGGAGCAAAGCCAAATGCTTGTCGTCCGGCCCGCCCGGAAACCACGCCTTCAGCTCGGGGGTCCACAGCCGGCGAACCCGTTCAACGTCGCGGACCAAACGCGCCCGGCCGGAGAGCGACACGTAACGCTGATCCTTCGGCTCGGAATAAGCCAAGTTCACCTCGTGCTCGGACTCGATCTCGGCGACCTTGCCCGAGTCGTCCGCGGTAAGAAACCAGAGCTCGCCGTTTTCCAGGCCGCGGCCGTGCGCGACCATGGGGCGGCTACGCAAGCCGCCGTCGGGCGCCACGGTTGTGAGCATGGCGGTGCCGAAGTCCTTGATCAACTCGGAGAGTTTGCGGGCCGTTTCCGCATCGGGCGGCGTCCACGGGCGACGCGCGGAGGAAGAAGAAGAGGAGGAACCGGACGTCGATTGGCCGCCAACCGTGCCGCGTTCCTCATAGCCAAGCATGTCGGATTCAATGGTGCTCATAGTGTCCCAAAATAGCCCGCCTCCCGCCGCCCGGGCATCGGGCCGCGAGCCGAAGCCCGCGAGGGACAAAGCGCGTGGGGCGACGCGGTGCCGGAGCCCGTCCGTCCTCAGGAAGATCCGAAATCAGGCGAGGCGCGCTTGCCGAACCCACGGGCGACACGCCCGTGGCTACACAAGTTCTTGTAGTCCCGGCCGTGTCGGCCGGGTGGGGAGGGGCACTATTTCGGGCCGGCTGGAGATATCCTGACCGACCTTTATCCCCGGTTGCCCATCCCCACTTTTCAGATGCCCCGCCCGGGGTCGGCGACGGAGGCGTCCGCGTCCTCGGCGGCGACGTCGCGCTCGGTGAAGGCGCCGGAGGGGAACAGGCGGATGTGGCGGAAGACGACCCAGCCCACGTCGCCCGCGACGAGCCCGAGCTCGGCGAGGCGGGCTCGGGAGATCTCGGCGTCGATGATCTCGTGGTTGTCGACGCGCTGGAGGGCGACGCGGCCGAAATTGCCGGCGGAGAAGACGTGCTGCACTTTCACGCGGATGCCGTGCTCGCCTTCGTAGTGACGCTGGATGTCGACGTCGTGCGGACGGACGTAGAGCACGTCGGGGCCGGCGCCGGGCAGCGGATGGCCAAGTGCGGCGAAACGGTTCACGTTGCCGAGAAATTCGATCACGAACGGCGAGGCCGGCTGGTCGTAAACCTCCTGCGGCGTGCCGACCTGCTCGATCTTGGCGTTGTTCATGACGACCACCTGGTCGGCGAGCTCGAGGGCCTCCTCCTGGTCGTGGGTGACGAAAATGGTGGTGACGCCGATCTCGCGCTGGAAGTGGCGGAGCCAGCGGCGGAGATCCTTGCGCACGCGGGCGTCGAGGGCGCCGAAGGGCTCGTCGAGGAGGAGGACCTTCGGGTTGACGGCGAGGGCGCGGGCGAGGGCGACGCGCTGACGCTGGCCGCCGGAGAGCTGCGCCGGATAGCGGCCGCCGAGATCGTCGAGCTGGATGAGCTTGAGGAGCTCCTTCACGCGGGCGCCGATCTGCTCCTTCGAGGGGCGCTCCTTGCGGGGCTTCACGGTGAGGCCGAAGGCGATGTTCTCCGCGACGGTCATGTGGCGGAAAAGCGCGTAGTGCTGAAACACGAAGCCGACGCCGCGCTTGCCGGCGGGGGTGTCGGTGACGTCCTCGCCGTGGAAATCGATGCGCCCGCTGCCGGGGTCGGCGAACTCGAGTCCGGCGATGATGCGCAGGAGCGTGGTCTTGCCCGAGCCCGAGGGACCGAGAAGCGCGACGAGCTGGCCGGTGGGCACCTCGAGGGAGACGTCGGCGAGCGCGGAGTAGGCGCCGAAGGTTTTGGTGATGTTGCGGGCGATGATGGACATTGGAGCAGGGAGCGGGGAGCCAGGAGCTAGGAGCCGGCGGCAATCAAGTGGTGCGGCGGGCGTGGGCCCACTCGACGACGGACTTGAGGACGAGGGTTACGAGCGCGAGGAGGGCGAGGAGCGAGGCGGCGGCGAAGGCGCCGACGAACTGGTATTCGTTGTAGAGAATCTCCACGTGAAGAGGCAGGGTGTTGGTCTCGCCGCGGATGTGTCCTGAAACGACGGATACGGCGCCGAATTCGCCCATCGCGCGGGCGTTGCAGAGGATGACGCCGTAGAAGAGGCCCCACTTGATGTTGGGCAGCGTGACCTGCCAAAACGTCTTCCAGCCGGAGGCGCCGAGCGTGATGGCGGCGTATTCCTCGTCGCTGCCCTGCTGCTGCATGAGCGGAATGAGTTCCCGGGCGACGAAGGGGAAGGTCACGAAGATCGTCGCCAGCACGATGCCCGGCACGGCGAAGATGATCTTGAAGTCCTGCTCGAGCAGCCACGCGTGGAGCGCGGGAAACCAGGGGTTCTCCGCGTTGAGATAGGTGCCATACCAGCCCTGCGCGCCGAAAAGCAGGACGTAGATAAGGCCGGAGATCACGGGCGAGACGGCGAAGGGCAGGTCGATGAGGGTGATCAGCAGGCTCTTGCCGGGAAACTTG
>CAMLNJ010000156.1 GCA_946481225.1 uncultured Verrucomicrobiota bacterium
GGGCGTGGAGCTGGGCGCGGCCCTCGGCGCCGGGGCTGGGCGAGACGGCGACCCAATCGCCGACGGCGGGGAAGCAGTCGGGATCGCGTTTCGCCTCGTGGTGGAACTTGCCGGTGCACTCGGCGAGGAGTTCGCCGGAGGCGGTGACGACCGCGTAGTAGTGGCGGCGCAGCTCGACGACGACGCGCGCGGGCTCGAGGCCGGCGGCTGCGTGGGGCGCGAAGGCGGCCGCCCACGCGGCGTCCCAGCCGTAGGGGGCGAGCGGGTGGTCGGACTCGGCGGTCATGAATTTAACGCGGAGACGCGGAGGCGCGGAGAAGACGCGGAGGAGTGGAGAGAATCGGGAGCGTGCATTTTGAAGATCGCTCCGCGCCTCTGCGTTGAAGAGTTCAGATCGTGACGACGCGTTTTTCGGGGTCGGCGTTTTGGCGGAAGAAGAGGGCGGTGTGGCCGACGGAGCCGACGCAGGGGACGCCGAGGGTGGTCTCGATCTGGGCGATGAGGTCGGCGCGTTCGTGGCGGTCGGCGCCCTCGAAGCGGATCTTCACCAATTCGCGGGCCTCGAGCAGGCAGGCGAGTTCGCGCTGGAGGGCGGGCGTGAGGCCGGCTTTGCCGATCTTGAGCGAGGCTTCGAGGGTCTGGCCGAGGCCGCGCAGCTTGGTCTTCTGCGCGCCGGTGAGTGGGAGGTTTTCCATGAGTCCGGGCGATGAAGGCCGAAAGCCGGACGGGCGGGAACGCTGAAATCGAGGAGGGTAAAGCGCAGCCACGAACGGGCCCCCGGCCCACCGATGCCTGGCTCAGGCCATTTCGCATTCGGTCGTAACAAAGCCCGATGATCGCGACCAGCGGGCCAGACCGTCGGTCTGGCAGCCCGACCAGCGGTCGGGCCTACTTTGGAGCCTACATGGGCGCGGGCAAGTCCTCGGGGGACAAGCCGGTGCGCACCTGCACGGTGGCCAGCACCTTGGGCACATAGAGGCGGGTCTCGGTCGGGAGGTGGTCGGCGATGCTCGCGAAGGTCGTGGCGCCTCGCGTCGCGAGGGCTCTTGCCACGCGGGTTTCGCCGCCGTTGTAGGCCGCGAGCGCCAAGGGCCAGTCTCCGAACCGCGTGTGGAGGTGTTTCAAGTATCGTGCGGCCGCGCGAGCGCTCGCGGTCGGGTGCAAGCGTTGGTCGCGGGCGCCGACCGAGAGCCCGAGCGACAGGGCCGTGTCGGGCATGATCTGGAACAGCCCTCGCGCGCCGAGGGGATTGCGCGCCCGGGGGTTGAAGGTGCTTTCGGTTTCCGCGATCCAGACCAGCGCCTCCGGAACCCCCTCCGCCGCGAACGCCTCGCGCAGCGTCGGCAACAAATCCTTCGCCCGGCGCGGGGGCGGGCGATCCTCCATGTGCCGCACCCAGGCGTCATACAGCGGAATCGAGTGGTCGGGCATCTCCGTCGGCGCGTCCTTGCCCGTCGTCGGCGGGGCGAGAGGGTAAAAGGTCACGCTCGCTTGGGGCGTGGTCTCGAGCGTCGGTTCCATGTCGTCCAATCGGGCGATCAACCAGTCGGCGTAGTCGCTCCACTCCGGCTCGAAGGTGGTCTCGGCCTCGTAGGTGTCGGCGCCCCAAGGGATTGGCCCCGCGTTTGGACCGGAGTCCGACAGACGCTCCGGTAGGGGGCGGGACGTTTCTCCGCCGCCGATTTCGAACCTCACGGTCAAGGGCCTGGCTTCGGTCGCGTCGATTTGCTCCCCCGTTGTCTGGGGCGGAATCGTTTCCCGCCGCGGGGCCGGCGGGTGACGATTCGGAGGGGAGTTCGAGTCGTCGCGCGGGGAGGTCAGGGGTGACTGGCGGGGTAGGGAACCGAGAAGCAGAGAAAGCGTGTAAATCACGGCCAGCGCTTTCATCGCCCATCTGCATACATATTTTTTACATGATCACCAAGAAGCTTCGTGTCCGCAAAGTTTCGCCCGTAGGTGCCCGTTCTCTTTCTTACGGGGCGGCGCCTTTGGCGGAAGGCGCCGCCTCGGTTTGTGTGCTTTCGATGGCTGGACGATGATTGCCAGGGGCGTGACGGTTCGCCGCTCAAGGCGGGATAGGCCGATCTTGTGCGCCGTTGACGGGGTTGGCGCGCACTTTTTCGCCGTCAGGAAAGGCCACCCGCGAGGCGGCCGGGAGTTTGTCGGAGAACAGGTCGGTGCTGATCCACTGCGCGCCGCTTTCGAGGGCTCGTTCGCGCGTTCGGGCGTCGGGCCGGTCGTCATCGGCACGGGTGCGGACGAGGAAGCCGCGCTTCACCCTGCTCTGGATGGTTTCGAATTCGCGCACCGGGTCGTTGCATTTGAACCACGCGGCGGCCGGATGGGTTTCGTCGGGCGCGCTGACAAAGAGGATGCGTCCCTCCAGCGAGGGATTTCCTTCCAGGTAACGGTCGCGGATGGCGTCGGCGTTATCGAGGGTGAAGAGGAACTTTCCCCGGCAGTCGTCCAAGGCCGGCCAGCCGCGGCCGGTCACGGCCTCGCGCAGCGTGGGCGAGTCTTTGCGGATGTCGTCCGGGCAAATGAGTTTTTCCCTCGGGAGCATGGCGAGGATGGCGGCTTCGAGTTCCAGCAGCCGTTCGCGGGTAAAGGGGACGGGCTGCGTGGGGAGCGGCGGATGGGCGGCGTCTTTGCACTCGAGCAAAATCATGACCGGCAGGTGGCGGGGATTTGCGTCGGACCAGGCGCGAAATTCGGCGAGAGCGGAGTCGAGCGTCGGGTGGTTGCTCCAGCAGTCGAGGTCGGGGACGTGCAGGATCTTGAAACCTGGTTTTTTGAGCTCGCCCGAAGGGTCGAAGGAGGGGGGATTCGAGCCGGAGAGGCGGGCGAGCTTTGGTCCCAGCGGATCGGCGAAAAGTCCGCCCTTAGGGTCGGCGTAGACGTCGAGTTCGAATTGCCGCAGTCCGGCATCGGTCAGTTGTTGGCCGAGGGGCGGGTGGGTGTAGTTCCAAGCTTCGACGGCGTCTTTTCGGAAGTTTCCGATCACCGCCAGCACGGCGGGGGGCGGGCTCTGGTGATAGGAGTTATGGCTGCCGATCACCTGGATTTCGTTCAGCCGCAAAGCGTCCGCCCGCGATGAAGTCGCGGGAAAAGCCGCGACGGCGCAGATCGCGAGAAATGGGAAACTTACTCGCATGGACGAAGCGGACACGGGCTTCGCGCGGCGGCCAAGCGCATACCGATTCGCGTTCACCCGTCCACCACGCGTAGGCGGGTTCGGCGGCGCGTCAGGGCGCGACGGCGTTTGTTTCGAGGCGGACGAAGCGGCGGCCGGCGCCGAGGGCGGGGTTGATGCGGACGGTGACCGTCTCGCTGACGCCGTCCGGGTTGGCGATGACCGCGAGCTGGTCCGGCGCGAGGGCGGGCGCGGCCCAGTCGCGGAGGTTGTCCGAGGTGGTCAGCACGAGGGAGAGCGAGCCGGGCGTGGTGAGACGGCGGTAGGTGACGACGAGGTGGCGGGCGCCGGTGGTGGGATGCGGGGCGACGGCGACCGAGAGGGGCGAGTGGTCGGGGGCGCGGGGGTCGAGGCCGGTGGCGTATTCGAGGAGGTTGGCGAGGCCGTCGCCGTCGGGGTCGCCGAGGGCGCCGTTGTCGGCGGCGGCGGAGTCGGGATCGAGCGAGTGGGCGCGTTCCCAGATGTCGGGCAGGCCGTCGGCGTCGGCGTCGGGGTTGGGCGCTATGGTGATCGGGGCGCTTTGGCCGAAGAGGGAGCCTTGGCGGACTTGCAGGGTGACGGGGGTGGCGGAGGGGGAGGTGAAGGTGACCGTGCCGGTCCAGGAGCCGGCGACGAAGGCGGGGGTGGCGACGGGGGTGACGGGCACGAACGCTCCGGATCGGAAGAGGCGGAGGTTGGGGGCGAGGGGGCTGGAATAGGGGTAGGGGTTGGTGCCGGACCAGAGCAGGGGATCGCCGTAGTAGCCGGGATAGGTGGAGTAGTAGATCGAGCGATCCGCCGGGTGGGAGGTGCCGCGCACGGTGCCTGCGTTTTGATAGTTGTAGGTGTCGTTGTTGTAGCTGAAGTCCACCATGAGGTGGCTGACGCCGTCGTAGGCGAAGGGGGTGGTGAAGGGGAATTCGATCCAGCCGGAGCCGGGGGAGGGGAGCGAGGCGGTGCCTTGGTGGACGGTGGTCCAGCCGCTTTGCCACGAGGTGTTTTCGAGGGAGGCGACGTGTTTTAGTCGGATGGTCCAGTTTTTCAGCGACGCGCCGGGGGTGCTGATGAAGTCGAGGGCGAGGGCGGAGAGGGTGCCGGCGGCGCCGATCTCGGCCGGGGTGTAAACGGTCTGGCTGCGCTGAACGGTAGAATAGTAGGCGTTGGCGGGGAAGGAGGTGGAGGTGGTGCCGTTGCCGACGATGGAAGGGGCGGGGCCGGCGGAGAGCGTAGCGGAGCCGGTGAAGGTGGTGACGGTGTTTCCGTAGGCGTCGACGGCGGTCAGGGTGACGGCGGCGGGTGCGCCGGTTAACTGGACGGGGGCGAGGGTGGAGACCCTGAAGCCGGAGTGGGCGCCCGCGCCGGTGTCGAAGGTGTTGCTGATGCCGGTGTGGCCGGCGCCGTCGTCGAGGCGTAGGGTGACGCCGGTGGCGATGGCGCCGACGGCGACTTCGGCCGAGGCGGTGCCGTTGGTAAATGCGAGCGACGCGGGCGTGACGGGCAGGGCGGACGAGGTGGTTTGCGCGCCGAGGGGGACGGTGTTGTTGAACCCGTAAACGGTCTGATTGTCTATAGTTCGGGCGTAGGCGGTGACGGTGAAGGGGCGATTGGCGATCTGGGCGCTCGCGACGGTGGCAAAGGTGAAGTGGTGGAGGTCGTTGTCGTAGGCGGTGGCGGTGGCCGTCCATGACGTGAAGCCGGTGGCGGTGGCGGTGATCGCGACGGAGACGGCGCCGTCGGTGTCGGTGTCGTCCACGGCGAGGAGCTCGAAGGTGGCGTCGGTCGCGCCGGCGGGGATGGTGACGGATGCGGGCACGGTGACCTGCGTCGGGTTTGCCGAGCTCAGCGTGACGACCAGGGGGGCGGGGAGGGTGCCGGAGATGCGCACGGTGCCGGAGGATGGGGTGCCCTCGGTGAGCGAGTAGGAGAGACTGAGGCTGAGGGTGGTGTTTTCGTCGTCGGTGACGGTGAGGGCCGCAGTGGCGGGCGTGGCGCCGGGAAGGGCGGCGGAGAGGGTGGTGGTTTGGGGGCCGTCGATCTTGGTGTCGTTGACCGGGGTGACGGTGAAGGTGGCGGTGGTCTGGCCGGGGGAGAAGGCGAGGGAGGCGGGGACGGTGGCGGTGGTGGGATCGCTGGAGTCGAGGGCGATGATGATCGGGCCGACGGGCGGGGGGCCGAGGGTGAGCGTGGCGGTGACCGGGGGGTAGATGCTGCTTTCCGAAACACTGGAGGGGGAGACGGAGAGGGTGAGCGCGGGCGAGTCGTCGTCGACGAGGGCAAGGGTGGTGGAGCCGGGGTGGAGGCCGGAGCCGGCGGGCGGGGTGGCGGAGACGGCGATGAGGCGGGAGCCGTCGAAGAGGGTGTCGTCGACGGGGGTGGCGGTGAAGGCGACGGAGGTCTGGCCGGCGGGGAGGGTGAGGGTGGCGGGCAGGGCGAGCTTGGCCGGGGCGGAGGAGGCGAGGGTGAAGATGGTGTCGGCGGGGCGCGACGTGGGCAGGGAGAGCGTGCCGGAGAGGGGAGCGGAGGACTCGGCGGCGGAGGCGGGCAGGGTCAGGGTCGGGGAGACGACCGGGGCGGCGGTGACGGAAATGTCGTCGAGGGCGATGCCGCCGTGGGGGGCGTAGTAGTAGTCGTAACGGTTGAAGCGGATGCGGAAGGTCGAGGTGTAGGCGATGCCGCGCGCGGCGGTGGCGGCGTCGAGATCGACGGTGAATTGTTGCCAGGCGTTGGTGAGGGCGGGGCTGCGGAGGGGTTGGACCTCATACCAGGTGACGCCGTCGGGGCTGATGGCGACGCCGTCGAAATCGGCGCCTCCGGTGAAGGGGTTGGTGGCGGGAGCGTGGGCGTTTTCGTAAAAGCCCTTGGCCCAGAAGGAGAGGACGACGCCGGTGCGGCCGGCGAGGTCGAGGGCGAGGGTGGCTTCGTTGCGGGAGTTGACGTAGCCGGAAGTGGAGGTGTCGAGAACGAGGTGGCGGGCGCCGCCGTGCGGAGTGTAGTCGGTGGAGATCTGGGTGCGATGGCTGTTGGTTCCGGTAATGGTCCAGGCGGGGGAGATGAGGCCGGATTCCCAGGTTTCGGAGAATGGCAAGGCGGGCGTCGGCACCGGGGTGGCGGCGACGGCGAAAGGGTTGCTGTCGCCGGTGGCGGCGGGGCTGGCGGAGGTGGCGCGGAGCCGGGTCAAGCCCATGGGGTCGGGGGCGGAGAGCGAGACGGGGCCGGACCAGACGCCGTTGCTCAGGGAGGCGGCGGGGGCGCGGAGGGGGAGCGACTGGAGCGTGAGGAAGCGTGTGATCGGAAAGTAGTAGGAGGTGGTTCCGGTGGTGAACGCGAAGGGGTCGGACGCGGCGGTGCCGGTGCTGCGAAGGGATCGATAGGGCGAGCCGTAGGCGGCCGAGGTGTAGACGGCGTTGGTGGTGGAGGCGGGGTTGCGGAAGCTGAAATCGACCAGGAGCGAGCTGACACCGTCGTAATCGAAGGGGGTGGAGAAGACGAAGGTCCGCCAGCCGGCCGTGGTCGGAGTGGCGGTGGAGACATGGACGGTGGTCCAGTCGGTGGCCTCGAAGGCTCCGCTGGTGAGCGAGGTGGCGGAGCTGTGTTTCAGTCGGATGGTCCACTGGCTGAAGGAGGCCGTGCCGACGGTGGAGAGGATATTGAGGGACAGGCCGGCGAGGCGGCGCGGGGTGGCACCGAGGACGGAGGCGGGATAGAGGACTTGTTGGCGAGATACGGCGGCGGTGGAAAACGGATAGGAGTCCGACGAGAAAGCGGAACCCGTGTCGGGCAGGGTGAGGGGGAGAAGCGCGGAGAGGGAGATCGGGCTTGAAACGGTGTTGAGGAAGTTGCCGCCGGCGTCGGCGGCGCGGACGGTGACGGGGAAGGGGGTGTCCGCGGCCTGGGGCGAGGGGACGGGGTCCCAGAGAAGTTGGGCGAGG
>CAMLNJ010000157.1 GCA_946481225.1 uncultured Verrucomicrobiota bacterium
CTCGGCGATGTCGCGATGGAGGCTCTTCGACTCGGATGAGCTCGGCGCGTTCCGCGTCTCTGTCCGGCGGCCCGGCCGGCGGGTCCGGCGCCGCGACTTCGCCGGATCGGCGTTGGCGAATCGCCTTCCTGGTGAGCGTAGCCATCGCGATCAGCTACCTGGACCGTCAAACGCTGCCTTGGGCGATCAAGGCGATCCAGGCGGACATCCCGATCACGAACCAGATCAAGGCGGGGCTCGATTCGGCGTTTCTCGCGACCTACGGCCTGATGTATCTCGGCGGCGGCTGGCTGTTGGACCGGCTCGGCACGCGGCGCGGGTTTCTCGCGATCATGATCTTCTGGTCGCTGGCCTGCGCCAGCCACGGCTTCGCGGGCGGTGTGATCATGCTCGCCGCGAGCCGCTTGTTGCTCGGCGTGGGCGAGGGCGGTGGCTTCCCTGCCGCGACCCGCGCCGTCGCGGAGTGGTTTCCGGTGAAGGAACGCGCGACCGCGATGGGCATCGTCAACGCCGGCACGGCGGTCGGCGCCGTGGCCGCGCCGCCGCTCATCGCGCTCGTCCTCGCGCAGGTGGATTGGTTCGGGCTTTCTTCCTGGCGTTGGGTTTTCTTTCTCACCGGGGCCGTTGGCCTGATCTGGGCGGTTTGGTGGTGGCGGGTTTATTTCGCGCCCACCGAGCCGGAGGCGGTTGCCACCGCCGGAGCCTCCGGTGAAACCAGCGCAAACGCCGGGGCGGCATCCGCCATCACGCTGCGCGAACTGCTCCGGCATCGCGAAATCTGGGGCGTGGCCGGCGCGAAATTCCTCAGCGACGCCGCGTGGTATTTTTATCTCTTCTGGCTGCCGAAGTATCTATTCGACGCGCATCATTTCGATCTGAAGCAGGCCGGCTCCATCGGCTGGATTCCCTACGCCGCCTCGGGTGTCGGCTGCCTCTGCGGAGGTGTGTTCTCAAGTTGGCTCCTGCACCGCGGCCACTCGGTCAACCGCGCCCGCAAACTCGCCCTCGGGGCCAGCGCCGCGCTCATGCCTTGGGTGATGCTTGTGCCGCAAATGCCCTCGGTGGGTTGGGTGATCACGATCTTCAGCGTGGCCTTCTTCGGCCAGCAGTCCTGGTCGACCCTCGTCATGATCCTGCCGACCGACCTCGTGCCGAAAACGGCGCTCGGCAAAGTCGCCGGCCTGGTGGGCCTCGGCGGCGCGATGGGCGGCGTGGTGCTCGGCCAGCTCGCCGGCTGGCTGCTCGACAACGGCTTCAGTTACACGCCCGTGCTGGTCATCGCCGGTTCGTTGCACGTCGCCGCCTTCCTCCTGATCTGCGCGCTGATCCCGCAAATCCGCGGCCTGCGCCTCACCGCTTCCAACTCCTGATGAAAATCACCGAAATCCGCACCCGCGTCGTCCAGTGGAAGGGCAAGACCGTCCCCTTGCCCCCGCACTTCTGCACCAACCCGATGGACGTCATCGCCCCGATGCTCTCCCCGGCGACGATGGGCACCTTCACGTTTCACGGTTGGGTGATCGTGGAGATTTTCACGGACGCCGGCCTCGTCGGCATCGGCAACGCCGCGCTCTCCCCGCAGGTGACCAAGCAGGTCATCGACCTCTACTTGAAGCCGCTGCTCATCGGCGCAGATCCGTGGGACGTCGAGTTCCTCTGGCAGCACATGTATCGGAAGACGATGGCCTTTGGGCGCAAGGGCATCGCCATGGTCGCGATCAGCGCGGTGGACATCGCCCTCTGGGACATCCTCGGAAAGTCGGCCAAGCAGCCCGTCTACCGTCTGCTCGGGGGCCGGACCAAGCCCCGCATTCCCGTGTATTCAAGCCGTCTCTACAGCACTCCGCTCGACGAGCTCGCCTCCGAGTCCGCTAAATACAAGGCCGAGGGCTACAAGGCGATGAAGCTCCGCTTCGGCTGGGGCCCGGTCGACGGCGCCGAGGGCATGCAGCACAATGTCGCGCTTGTGCGCACCGTGCGCGAGACCGTCGGCGACGGCATCGACATCATGGCCGACGCCTACATGGGCTGGAACCTCGACTACGCGAAGCGCATGATCCCGCTGCTGGAGAAGTTCAACCTGCGCTGGCTCGAGGAGGCCGTCATCCCGGACGACATCCACGGCTACGCCGAGTTGAAGAAGTGCGGGCGCATCCCCATCTCCGGCGGCGAACACGAATACACGATCTTCGGCTTCCGCGAGCTCATCGAGGCGCGCGCCGTCGACTACATCCAGTTCGACACGAACCGTGTCGGCGGCATCTCCGCCGCGCGAAAGATCGCCGCCCTCGCCGAGGCGCACCAGATCCCCGTCGTCCCGCACGCCGGCCAGATGCACAATTACCACATCGTCATGGCCAGCCTCAACTCGCCCATGGCCGAGTATTTCCCGCCCGTCGATGTCGAGGTCGGCAACGAGCTCTTCTGGTATATCTTCAAGGGCGAGCCCGTCGCGAAGGACGGCTTTATCGACCTCGATGAAAACACCCCCGGCCTCGGTCTCTCCATCGACGAGGAGAAACTGAAGCAGTTCGACGTGACCGGCTGAGCACTCTCGCCATGACCCGCCTTGTCCAAATCCAAAACGGCGACCGGCGCCGCGTTGCCGTCGTCGAAGAGCCGCGGCTCTGCTTCCTCGACACCGTCTCCTCCATCCACGAGCTGGCCAACCTTGCGCTCGCGCGTTCGCAGCCGTTGCTCACGCTCGTCGGCGAACTGGCCTCGGCCGAGACGCTGAGCTACGACGAGGTCTACGATGGCAAGTCGTCCTGGCGCCTGCTCGCCCCGATCGACCATCGCGACGATCCCGCGCGTTGTCTCGTTTCCGGCACCGGCCTCACCCATCTCGGCAGCGCGAAGAACCGGCAGGCCATGCACGGCGTGGCTGCGGCGGACGAGACCGACAGCATGCGCATGTTTCGTTGGGGCCTGGAGGGCGGTCGTCCCGCCCCGGGTGCGATCGGCATCGCGCCGGAATGGTTCTACAAGGGCAACGGCACGATCCTGCGTGGCCCCGGCGAGGCGCTCGAAGTGCCACCTCACGGCGAGGACGGCGGCGAGGAGTCCGAGATCGCCGGCGTCTACCTCATCGACGCCGCCGGCCGGCCCCGCCGCATCGGCATGGCGGTCGGAAACGAATTCTCCGACCACGTCTTCGAGAAGAAAAATTACCTAAACCTCGCCGGCTCCAAGGTCCGCACCTGCTCGCTCGGCCCCGAGCTAGTGATCGATCCCCGCTTCGATACCATTCTCGGCACGGTCGAGATCGAGCGCGAGGGCGCGGTGATCTGGACCAAGGCCCTCGCCACCGGCGAGGAGGAGATGTGCCACAGCCTGGCCAACATCGAGCACCACCACTTCAAGTTCGAGACCCACCGCCGTCCCGGCGATCTCCACGTCCACTACTACGGCACCTGCGCGCTTAGTTTCGGCGAGGGCATCCGGTTGCGCGATGGCGACGTGATGATCATGCAGTTCGCCGGCTTTGGCCGTCCGCTTCGCAATCCCCTCCGCGTCGCCGCGCCCGTCTCCGCCCCTCTCACCGTTGCTTCGCTCGCATGACCTCCTCCCTGTCCCCCGCGCCCGCTTCCACTCCGCCACGCGTCGCCTTCCTCGGTCTCGGCCTCATGGGCGGCGGCATGGCGCGCCGCCTCGCCGGCGCGGGCTTCTCCCTCTCCGTCTACAATCGCGATCCCGCCAAGGCCGCGCCCTTCGCCGCGCTCGGCGTCCGCGTCGCGTCCTCGCCGCGCG
The DNA here is from genome assembly GCA_946481225.1 of uncultured Verrucomicrobiota bacterium. The sequence goes on from CAMLNJ010000157.1 coordinate 3,751, forward strand.
AGGCCGCGCTCGGCGCCGACGTCGTCTTCTGCATGGTGGCCGATGACGACGCCTCCCGCTCCCTCTGGCTCGGCGAGCACGGCGCCCTCGCCGCGACCGCCGCCGACGCCGTGCTCGTCGAGTGCGGAACCGTCACCGTCGCATGGATACACGAGCTCGACGCCGCCGCCCGCGCGCGCGGCTGCCGCCTGCTCGACGCGCCCGTGACCGGAAGCCGGCCCCACGCCGCCTCCGGCGAACTCACCTTTCTCGTCGGCGGTCCGGCCGACGCCTTGGAACGCATTCGCCCGCTGCTCGCCGTGATGGGCCGCGCAGTGAACCACCTCGGCCCCGTCGGCAGCGGCGCCCTGCTCAAGTTGATCAACAACTTCGTCTGCGGCGTGCAGGTCGCCGCCCTCGCCGAGGCGATCGCGTTGATCGAGCGCGGAGGCCTCGACCGCGCCCAAGCGCTCGAAGTCCTCACCAATGGCGCGCCCGGAAGTCCGCTGGTCAAGACCGTCTCCGGCCGCATGACCGCACCCGATTATACTCCCAACTTTCTCCTTCGCCTCATGGCCAAGGACCTCACCTACGCCCGCCGCGAGGCCGGCGCCCGCTCCCTCGAATTGCGCACCGCCGCCGCGGCGCTCGAACTGTTCCAGGCCGGCGTCGCCGCCGGACATGGCGAGCGCGACATCGCCGCCGTGATCGAGCCCCTTCGCCAACGCTGATCCCGCCCCATGCCGCTTCACCCCGTCCTCATCGCCGGCCGCTGGCGCCCCGCCCGTTCCGCCTCGTCCTTCCGCGCCGAGAATCCCGCCACCGGCGAGACGCTGCCGGACGAGTTTCCCGTCAGTGCCTGGGCCGATTGCGACGAGGCGCTCGCCGCCGCCACCGAGGCGGCCGCCGTCCTCCGCGCCACGCCTCCGGGGCGGATCGCGGCCTTTCTGGAGGCCTTTGCCACGCGCATCGAGGCTCGCGCCGCCGAGCTCGTGGAGCTCGCGCATCTTGAAACCGGCCTGCCGCGCCGCCCTCGCCTCGCCGAGGTCGAGCTGCCGCGCACCACCGGCCAGCTTCGGCAGGCCGCCGCCGCCGCGCGAGAAGGCACCTGGGCCATGCCGACGATCGATCCCGCGCTCAACATCCGCTCCATGCTCGCGTCGATCGGCCCCGTCTGGGTCTTTGGCCCGAACAACTTCCCCTTCGCCTTCAACAGCGTCGCGGGCGGCGATTTCGCCGCCGCCATCGCCGCGGGCAACCCCGTGATCGCCAAGGCCAACACCTCTCATCCCGGCACCACCCGCCTTCTCGCCGAGGAGGCCTTCGCCGCCGTCGGCGAGACCGGCCTGCCCCCGGCGACCGTGCAACTGATCTACCGCACGAGCCACGCCGACGGCGAACGCCTCGTCGCCGACCATCGCACCGGCGCGGTCGGCTACACCGGCAGCCGCGCCGCAGGGCTCAAACTCAAGGCCTCCGCCGACGCCGCCGGAAAGCCCATCTACCTCGAACTCTCCAGCATCAATCCCGTGCTCATCCTTCCGGGAGCGCTGGCCGAGCGCGGCGACAAGCTCGCGGAGGAATTCACCGGCAGTTGCCTGCTCGGCGGCGGCCAGTTTTGCACCAGCCCGAGCCTCGTCATCCTCTTCGAGGGTGCGCCGGCCGATAAGTTTATCGCCACCGTGAAGGATCGCCTCGAGGCCGCGCCGGTCGCGCCCTTGCTTTCCGCCTCGGTGCTCCGCGCCCTCGAGTCCGCCGTGCTCGCTCTCCAGGCGGCCGGCGCGCGGCTCGTCACCGGCGGACGCCGCGCGGAGGCTCCGGGACATCGTTTCGCCAACACGCTCCTCCGCGTCTCCGGCGACGGCTTTCTTGCCGCCGCGGAAAAGCTCCAGACCGAGGCCTTCGGAAACGCCTCCCTCATCGTCACCGTGCGCGACGCCGTCCAAGCCGCCGCGGTGGTTGCGAGCCTGGAGGGCAATCTCACCGGGTGTATCTATTCCTCAACTACCGGCGCCGACGACACGCTTCACGACGCCCTTGCCCCGTTGCTTCGCGTCAAGGTCGGCCGCCTGCTCAACGACAAGATGCCCACCGGCGTCGCCGTCAGCCCGGCGATGAACCACGGCGGACCCTTTCCCGCCACCGGCCACCCGGGCTTCACCGCAGTCGGCATTCCCGCTTCGCTCCGTCGTTTCGCCCGGCTCGAATGCTACGACAACGTCCGCACCGCCCGCCTCCCCGCCCTGCTGCGCGACGTGAATCCCGAGGGCCGCGCGTGGCGCCTTGTCGCGGGCGCCTGGACCCGCGACAACGTTGGCCCCACCTGAAGCGCGTTCCTCCTGCCCAAGGAGCCGCCGCCTCCCGCCGTTTCCCCATCCCATCCCTTTCTCTATGCCAAAGCCTGCCCTGCTCGTCTCCCTCGTGTTGCTGTTGACGCCCGTCGCGGGCCTCTTCGGCGCCGAGGCCGCCCCCGCCCCCTCGTTCGCCGCCTCCTATCTCGATCCGGCCCAGCCGATCGACCGCCGCGTCGCCGATCTGATCTCCCGCCTCACCCTCGAGCAGAAGGCCGCCCTGCTTAACCACAAGGGCTCCACCGTCACGGTCGGCGACCGTCCCATCCGCTCCGACCAGTGGAACCAGTGCCTCAACGGCGTGAAGTGGGACCGGCCCACGACCCTGTTCCCGACCTGCATCGCGATGGCCGCGACCTGGAACACCGACCTGGTGCAAAACCAGATCGCTCAGGTGCTCTCCGACGAGGCGCGCGCGATCTACAACGGTTGGCACCTCGACCCGAAGGCCAAGGGCGAGCACAAGGGCCTCATCTACCGCGCCCCGGTGATCAACATCGAGCGCAACCCCTACTGGGGTCGCAACCACGAGGCCTGGGGCGAGGACCCCTTTCTCACCGGTCGCATGGCCGTCGCCTATGTGCGCGGCCTCCAGGGCGACAACCCCGAGCGCCTCAAGCTCGCCGCGACTCTCAAGCATTATGCGGTCAACAACGTCGAGGCCGACCGCACGAAACTCGATGCGACCGTGTCCGAGCGCATGCTGCGCGAGTATTGGCTGCCTCACTTCCGCGACGCCGTCGTCGAGGGCAAGGCGCAGTCGCTCATGGCCAGCTACAACGCGATCAACGGCACGCCCAACAACATCAACCACTGGCTGCTCACCGACCTGCTCAAGCACGAGTGGAAGCACCCGGGCTTCGTCGTCTCCGATCTCGGCGGCGTGAAGACCATGGTCGAGGGCCACGAGCAGGGCAAAATGACCTACGTCGACGCCGTCGCGAAGTCGCTCATGGCCGGCTGCGATTTCTCCGACAAGGAGTTCGAGCAACA